>JAEEVI010000008.1 GCA_016287035.1 Bacillota bacterium | reverse complement strand
GGTCAGGGAGATACTCGGCGACGTCATTTACGGCGTGGATGTGGACAGCCTCGAGCAGGCGGTGTTCCTCGCGCTCAAGGAAGCGGGAAAGACGGTGGCCTTTGCGGAATCCTGCACCGGAGGACTCGCGTCCAAGCGTCTGACCGACCTTCCGGGAGCGTCTGCCGTGTTCCCCGGCGGGATCGTGACCTACAGCAACAGCGCGAAAGCTGAGCTTCTCGGGATAGACCCAGCACTCATAGAGGAAAAGGGCGCGGTGAGCGCCGAAGTCGCGCTTGAGATGGCGCGCTCCGTAAGAAACAGGCTGGGCGCGGATATAGGCATCGGCATCACCGGCGTCGCAGGACCCGACAGCGACGAGAAGGGCAATCCCGTCGGCACCGTGTTCATCGGTCTCAGCGCCGAAGACCGGGAGATGAGCCGCGAGTTCCATATGAAGACAGACCGTCTCCGCGTCCGCATTATGGCCGCGAACAACGCCTTCGATACTCTGAGGCGTTATCTCGGCGGACTTGAACTGCCGGAAAACTTCATTTGAGATCATATCAGATATAAAAATCGCCCGCCTTCACATAAGAAGACGGGCGATTCTGTTTCGGGTCGATCATTCTTTTATAGAGCCGGTGAAAACGAGTATCGTTACGATGAGCCCGACGAGCACATAAAGCCCGGCCGCGAGTCCGATGACCCAAGAGATGAGTCCTCCTATAAGCGGGATGATCCGGACTATCTTGCTGATTATGCCGGCGGCGATGCCTATCACCAGGTAGATTACGATCGCTGTAAGAAAGCTCTTTGTGTCGTTCGCGGTGAAAGAGAGCGGAAAAATGTTCTTTAGTGCGGACATTTCATTACCTCCGGTTGCTTGTTGTGTCGTATATGGAACAGCCTGAACTATTATACCATACGTGCGGTATCCTAGCTACTGCCGTTATTTTCGGAACATCCGTCAGACCATTAACTCGCAGATGAGTTCCGAGAAACGTGCGGTATCCTGGAGCTGCAGGCCGGCGATGAGCTGAGCCTGTCCGTAGAGGAGTTCCGCATATTTTTTCGCTTTATCTTTATCCGAGGCGTAGGCTTCCTTAAGAGCGGAGAAGATCGGATGGTCGGCGTTGAGCTCGAGCACGCGTTCCGCCTTCGGTTTCTGGCCGACGCCGTCGGGCATAGCGGCGAAATACTTCTCCATCTCGAAAGTGACGGGCCCCTGGGTCGTCAGGCATACGGGGCGGGAGACGAGCTTGTGTGACAGCCGGACCGCGGCGACGGCGCCGCCGAGGGACTGCTTCACGAAATCGAGCAGCTCGCGGCTCTCGTTCTCTTTCTTTTCCGTCTCGGCCTTTTCTTCGTCAGACTCGAGCTCGAGATCGTCGGAGTCGACGAGGCGGAACTGTTTGTCTGCGTAGGAGCCTAGCATGCGGATGAGGGTCTCGTCCATCTCGTTCGTCAGGAAGAGGATGTCGTACCCCTTGGCGAGAACGGGTTCCGCCTGGGGAAGGGATTTGAGAGCGTCCACGCTCTCGCCGCAGACGGCGTAGATGTACTTCTGCGAGTCGGGCATGGCGTCGGTATACTTCTTCAGCGTTATGTTCTTCTCAACGTTGGCGGAATAGAACATGAGCAGATCGCGCAGGGCCTCGTTCTTCGAACCATAGGCGTTGAGTATGCCGTACTTCAGCTGCGGGGCGAAAGCGGCGTAGAATTTCTCATACTTCTCCGGTTCGTGCTCCTGCAGGCGAAGAAGCTCCGCGCGGACCTTTTTCTCGATGTTCTGCGCTATGACTTTGAGCTGGCGGTCGTGCTGGAGCAACTCTCTAGATATGTTGAGGGAGAGATCGGGCGAGTCGACTACGCCACGTACGAAACGGAAGTATTCGGGCAGGATCTCGTCGCAGTGCTCCATTATCATGACGCCTGACGAGTAGAGCTGGAGCCCGGCCTTGTAATCGCGGGAGTAGTAGCCGTAAGGAGCGGCCGCGGGGATGAAGAGGAGCGCCTTGAAGCTCACGGTGCCCTCAGCAGCGATGCGGATGACGGCCGCGGGCGCCTCGGCGTCCATGAACTTGTCGCGGTAGAAGTTCTCGCAGTCCTCGTCGGACACCTCGCTCTTCGGGCGCTGCCAGATAGGAACGCGGCTGTTAATGGTCTCGATCTCTTTGTAGTCTTCCCAGTCCTTCTTCTTCGCGCCCTTTTCGTCGACTTCACCGGTCTCGACGAGACGGCTCCTCGTGACCTCCATCATTATCGGCCAGCGTACATAGTCGGAGTATTTCTTAATGAGATCGTGGAGCGTGTATTCTTCCAGATAGAGACTGTAGTTCTCCTCCGGGGTATCGTCTTTAAGTTCGATGATGACGTCTGTGCCCGCGCCGTCGCGCTCGCAGGGCGTGATCTTGTAGCCGTCTGCGCCCTCGGAGACCCATTCGTTGGCTCCTTCTTCGCCGAACGCGCGGGAGATGACGGTGACGCGCTTCGCCACCATGAAAGCGGAGTAGAAACCGACGCCGAACTGGCCGATGATATCGAGATCTTCAGCCTTTTCGTTCTCGTTTTTGAACCGGAACGAACCGCTGCTGGCGATCACGCCCAGGTTGTCCTCGAGCTCTTTTGCCGTCATGCCGATCCCGTTATCCGAAACGGTGAGCGTACGCTTTTCTTTGTCTGCGGTGATGGTTATCTTGAAATCGTCGCGGGAGAGACCGACGCTGTCGTCGGTCAGGGAGCGGTAGCAGAGCTTGTCTATAGCGTCG
>JAEEVI010000174.1 GCA_016287035.1 Bacillota bacterium | reverse complement strand
TATGCCGAGATATCCGCTGCCGCAGAGCACGTCGAGCGGAACGTACAGCGTCTTCTCCTGACCGACGCAGATGAGGTCGCCCTGCTCCGCCGGCCGAAGCTCGTACTCGCTGTACCGCAGGTCTTTATATTTGACGAGCAGAGGCTCCGCGATCCTGTCCCAGAGCACGCTGCCGCGCGCGACGTTCTCGATGAACGGCAGGTACATCTCGCGCCATTCGTCCGTCTTTTCGAGCGGCGTGATCTGCGTGCCGGCCTCGCGGAAGACGAAGTTAGTGTCCGCGACCGTGTCGGCCGGGATCGAGGCGAGGTTCCACGCCAGAGGCGCGTCGAACGCCCCGGCGGTGGTCGCGCCGGTATTAACTATGACGAGAGCCTTCCACTCGGGCTCCTGCGTGACGGTCAGCCCGAGCGCCGCGCACATCCCCTCGCTTAAGGGGATATACGTCCGGCCGTCCCTCGTGCCGACGGGCCTTTGTATCTCCCAGTTGTTGACGAGCGCGCCGTTCACGTATATGTCGCGCGCGAAGAAGTTGAGGCGCATCGGCTCGGACGTGAAGCCCGCCTCGCTCACGTACGTCGTCGACGCGGCGATGACCGCTATGGCCGCGACCGCTATGAACACGACGAACCTGAGCACGCGGGAGATTATTATTGGTATTTGCTTTATAAACTCAAAGAACATTAAAAATTATTATATCATACCGCTGCCGCGCCGGACAATATGCGCGTGACGGCGTCCCGGACGGCCGAGGCGGTGTCGCCTGCCGTCATGGAGACGGGGTTGGAGGCGTCCTGGGCGATCCGGCCGGCGAGGCCGTTGATGTAGGCGCCGGCAGCCGCGGCGTAAGCGAGGTCGTCTGCGCCGGCATAGGCGCAGACGGCGGCGAGGATGCCGGACAGCACGTCGCCGCTGCCGGCGGAAGCCATCCCGGGACAGCCGGTGTCGCTGATATACGCGCGATCCCCGTCCGTCACGACCGTCGCGGGTCCCTTTAGCAGCACCGCGGCGCCGAGGTCTTTGGCAAGAGATCTCGCGTTCTCGACGGGAGCCTCGAGGACCTCCTTCACGCTCAGCCCGGAGAGCCTCGCGAACTCGCCCGGATGGGGCGTCAGAAGGAGCCTCGCGCCGCTTCCGCGCACGCGCGCCCTGTCCATTCCGGCGAGCGCCGTGAGCGCGTCGGCGTCGACGAGCAGTATCCCGGTGTAATGATCTATCAGGTATCCGAGCAGCTTCGCGGTCTCGGGCGTGTTCCCTATGCCCATGCCGCAGGCGATGAGCCTCCTGCGCGCCATCAGCGCTTCCGCCTCCTCCTCGCGGAACGAGAAGAAGCCGTTCTCCTCGCTCAGGGGGATGAGCGTGCTCTCGAGTATCTCCGGCATCATGACGCGGCAGACGCTCTCCGGGGCCGCGACCGACGCGACGCCGGCGCCCGCGCGCATGGCGCAGTTCGACATTGCGGCGAGCCTTATCGCTCCGCTGTACGGCAGCGAGCCGCCGACGAGCGCGATATATCCGTAGTCGCCCTTGTTAGAGAGGTTCGGCCGCCCCGCGAGCAGCCCGCGGACGTCGCTCTCCTCTATCAGTCCGATCGCGTTCCCGACGGGCTCGATACCGATGTCGCGGTTGACCTTGCTCTTCATGGCGTCCTTTGCCTTGTTCAGGAAGTGGCCCGGCTGGAAATTGCCGATGCTGACGGTGAGGTCGGACTTTACGAAGATCTCCCCGAGGCCGTTCCTTCCGGAAAGACCGCTGTTTATGTCGACGCTCACGACCTTCGCGCCGCTCGCGTTGATCTTTTCTATGACCTCTGCCGCCCGCCCCTCGGGGACGCCGCGGAAGCCCGTTCCGAACAGGCAGTCCGCGATGACGGCGAACTCCGAAAGATCGAGCTCCGCCGAATACGCGACCGCCGGAACGCCGAGCTCTTCGCAGCGGTCGAAGTAGTACCTGCCGTCGGGCGAAAAGCGCCCGTCCGCGAGCACCAGCGTGACGCCGATCCCGGCCTCCCTGAGCAGAGAAGCGAGAACGTAGCCGTCTCCCGCGTTGTTGCCGCTGCCGCACACGACGGCGACGGGCGCCTCCCAGGCGAAGGCCTCGAATATCGCTCTTCCCGCGCGGGCCATCAGCTCCCTGCCGCTCGTTCCCGCGGCTATCGTCCGGGCGTCGCTCTCGCGCATGTCTTCAACCGAAAGTATGTACTGCATGGATATTTCCTCCTGTATACCTGTTATCTGGATTATACCGCAGACTCGGAAAAACTGAAACCTGCGGGGCGCGGCGGCAGGACCCGAAATTCGCGGTTGATATTTCCATATTTTTCCTGTATCATAGCCTCGGGAGCAGGAAAGGAATAGCTATGTTCAGAAGACGTGTAACGCAAGGCATCCGCGCGGCGGCGCTGCTTTGCTTTTTGTTTGCGCTCGCTGCCGCCGCGGGATGCTCTCGCCGGGAAGGCGCGCCGGCCGCGCCCGGGGAGAGAGCCGTCGGGATATCGGAGGAAGCGCCGGCGCGCGTCTCCGCGGTTAAAGAACGGCAGGACCCGGAGCCTGCGGAAGAGCCGGCGCCTGCCGCGGAACAGGAGGGCGAAGAGGAACAGGAGCCGATCGCCGGGGAAGCGGATGAATCGCGGGAAGAAGCCGCGACGAGAATGCAG
>JAEEVI010000173.1 GCA_016287035.1 Bacillota bacterium | reverse complement strand
GCTTTCGGCCGCCGGAAACAGACCGGGTCTGCGGGAAAGATACAGGCTCTACGCGGGCCGCGCGAAGGAGCTTCCGCTGATAGGGGGAGCGTGGCGCGCCGCGGCGAGATACAGGGCCGCGCGCCGCGGGGAGAAAGCGAGGATGGAGATAACGGAGGCGCTGTCTTACATAAAGAACACCGTCATACTCGGAAGAGGAAGGACGATGAGCGCGGAGCTCCTCATGGAGGAGCTCGCCGGGCTCTGCGACATACTGAAGCCTGCCTTCCAGGATATGGCGCATTATCTGCACCTCGCGGACAAGCACCGCGCCCGCGGCGTGCTTGCGGGATATCTCGGAGAAGGGTACGCGGAGGATCTGGGGAGGTTCCTCGCGGGCTGGGAGGACATCCCTCCGTCGGATCTCCTGCAGAGCGTGGAGATATACAGGAACAGCCTCAGAGAAGAGATGCGCACGCACAGGACGGCCAGGGACGAGCTGATGAGCGATCTCATCTATTTTCCCGTCGTGCTCAACACGATGCTCGTGCTGCTAAATTTCGTATACGTAGCCTTTTTCATCCCCCAGAGAGAGGCTCTTTCGGCATTATTCTGAAAGGAAGGAGAAGAAATGAAACAACTGATAGTTCTGGTGGCGACGATAGTTCTCGGGATAGTTATCGCTTCGATGGTCATGGGCTTCAAGACGAACGCCAAGGCCATAACGGGCAGCGCGCAGACGCAGCTCGGAAGCATAATGAACGTCTACAACAGCTCGGCTTCCGCGATCCGATAGCCATGAAACAGCTGATAGTTCTGACAGCGGGCATAGTTCTCGGAGCGTTCCTTGTGGGGCTCATAGCCGGCCCCGGCGAAGATTCCGTGCTGTCCTCCGTAAAAGCGATCTGGATCAGCGAGATAGGGCAGCGGACGGTAAGGGACGGTGGCAGGCCGTGAAGCAGTTCATGGTGCTCGCGGCATGCCTGCCGCTGCTCCTCGTCTTTCTCGTGCAGTTCTCGCTCGACCAGATCAACAGCAGCCGGGCGGGGATATTCAGCGACGCCGTGTACGCCGCGAAGGAAAAGGCGAAGCAGGAAGGCTGCTTTACGGAAGAGATAAGGGACGAACTCAGGCAGACCCTGAGCGAGCGGCTGGGTATAGATCCCTCGTCCGTTTTTATCGAGGCGGACGAGACGCCCGTGTACAGGGTCGAATACAGCGCCGGCAGCGATCCTTCGCGCGGGCTCATCCATTACAGGGTGTCCGTTCCGATCGGGGAGATGATGGCGGGAAGGAGGCTTTTCGGGATCAGCGGCGAAGACAACGTACGCAGCTGCGTCATCGAGAGCAGGACGCCGAGCGAACTGATAATGCCGCCTGACGCGCCATGAAGGTGTTCGTCGTTTCGCTCGCGCTGCTGCTCCTGTTCGTGAGCATGTTCGCTTTCAGCAGCGATATGGAGACGTACGTCCGCCTGCAGGAGCGGCTCAAGCAGCTGGCGGAGGACTGCGCGTGCGGCTGCGCCCTGTGCCTCGACAGATACGCATTCGCCGAAGGCGTTATCTCGTTCGACGAAAAAAGCGCCGGAGAATACATGGAGTTTATGACGGAAGAAGGCGCGGGGAGCCTCGGAGCGAAAAACTGCCGCATAGACTGGACGCTGGAATGGGACGGCGCGTCGTGCACCGCCGCTCTGACCGCGAGTTTCGACGACGTCTTCAGGCTTCCTTATCTGACCGCGACGTCCGCTTCGCGCTCTTCGACGTACGAATGGAAGTAGAAAAGAAAATGTGAGGCTGTCGTCATGCGGTTTTTGAGATACGTAAAGCGCGCAGCTCTGCCGGCCGCGCTGGCGCTGCTGCTCTTCGGCTCCTGCGCGCGCTGCAGGTATATCGAGACGTTCGGCCGCGGCAGGCTGATATGCGGCGGGACGGAGCCTCTCGTATGCGGCGCGTCACTCCTCAATGAACGGCCGGATAGTTCTGATATGCGGATTGACTTTTTTGATTGATAGAGATAGAATGCATATCATGATAGATGTATCAATTACAGTTGTTTTAGAGGGCCCCGATGAGAAATATTGAAAAAGACGAGATAGAAATGGCCGCGAGGCGCGAGACCATGCTCAATGAGGGCTTCCGTCTGTTTTCGGAAGGCGGGATCGCGTCCGTTTCCATGCAGGAGGTCGCGAACGCCTGCAAGCTCGGTATCGCCACGCTTTACAGATATTACAACACGAAGCTCGCGCTCGTGCTCGACATAGGAACGCGCCGGTGGGAAGAGTACGGCAGCTACGTCGTCGAACGCCGCAGGGAGATGGACGCCGACAGCATGACTGCCGCGGAGGAGCTCTCCTTTTATCTTGGTTTCTATGTAGAGCTCTATAAAGATCACAAGGCATTGCTGTGCTTCAACCAGGACTTCAACAATTACGTGCAGCACGAAGGCGCTAACATGGAGCAGCTCAAGCCGTATACCAAAGCTATCAGCAACCTGGGGACGCTGTTCCATCCCATTTACGAAAAGGGGCAGCGCGACGGAACCATCCGCACGGATATGCCGGAGGGTAAGATGTTCTCGTTCACCGCTCATATAATGCTTGCCGCGGCCGTGCGCTACGCGCAGGGCCTTCTGTACGAGGCGGGCGACGAGGCTGACAGAACAGGTGATCTCGAGTTCCTCAAGCGCATGATACTGAAGGAATTCGTGGCC
Organism: Bacillota bacterium; assembly: GCA_016287035.1. Classification (GTDB taxonomy): domain Bacteria; phylum Bacillota; class Clostridia; order Peptostreptococcales; family Anaerovoracaceae; genus UBA1764. The sequence goes on along the minus strand of JAEEVI010000173.1, from coordinate 1,316 downwards.
GCTTGATGTTTTACGGAAGGAATGCGATATGTCCGGATCTTCATCTAAAAAAAGAAGGGCGCGTATATGCGCGGTACTGCTGAGCGCGCTGCTTATCGCGCAGGCTATGTGCGCTGAGGCTTTCGCGGTCAAGTTTACCGACAGCGCCGATATAGGCGAGGTCTACAGGAAGGCCGTGGAGGTGATGGCCGAAAAGGGAGTGCTCAGCGGATTCCCCGACGGCAGCTTCGGCCCGGAGGACATCCTCACGCGCGAGCAGGGCGCCAAGATCACGGCTTTTCTGATCCTCGGCGAAAAGGTGAGCGAGCTCACCTGCGAGAAGGCGCCTTTCACTGACGTGCCGGCGGACCGCTGGTCCGCGCCGAGCATCGCGTGGTGCGCCGAGCATAAGATACTCCTCGGATACGGCGACGGGCGCTTCGGCCCCGAGGACGTCCTGACGGGAGATCAGTTCACCAAAATGGTGCTGTGCGCGTTCGGCCTCGCGAGAAAGGGCAACTATGAAGGTCTCGGGGCCGGATGGACCGCGGCTGTGCGCGAGGACGCCGAAGCTGCGGGGATATACGAAGGGGACGCTTCGCTTAAGAGCGACAGGCCTGTCCAGCGTCAGCAGGCGGCGCTGATCGCGATGAACTCGGACGACGCGGCGGATCGCGCGGCGGCTCAGCCGGCAGCGCCCGCGGCTCAGCCGGCGCCTTCGGGAGGAGGCATAAGCGGCGGCGGTTCGGGCGGCGGCATCAGCGGAGGCGGTTCCGGCGGAGGTTCCGGAGGCGGCATAAGCGGCGGGAGCTCCCAGACACCTTCCGGCGGCTCTTCGCAGAGCGCTCAGACGCCCCCGGGAAACGGCGATATCCTTTTGCCGGAAGTTCCCTGAATATCTTAGCGGACGATGACCGGACCGGCTGCGGCCGAACGGTCTTCGACGCGCAAATATGATAGTTATTTTATCGCGATAAACAACGTATCGATCGCTTCGGACCTGACGTCCGGGGCTGATGCATGAATACCAGGAGGAAAGATCAATGCCGGATACAATGAGAAGAAATACCGCGGCGCGCATAGTCTTCGCGCTATTTTGCCTTCTCGCGCTCTGCTGTATGCTGCCTCAGGCCGCGTCGGCGGCGACGTCGGGCAGCGGCACGCAGCAGGATCCTTACGTGGTAGACACGTGGGCCGACCTTCAGACAGCGATGGCGGGAGGCGGCTATATCGAACTGTCTGCCGACGTCGTGGACGGATCCCAGTACTATTCCGGTTCGTCCACAAGACTGGACGTCCCGAGCGGGATCAGCGTCGTTCTGGACCTGAAGGGCCAT
>JAEEVI010000172.1 GCA_016287035.1 Bacillota bacterium | reverse complement strand
CCATGGCCATGCCGATAAGGTTCTCGCCGGTAAAGGCGTCGTGCATAAAGACGATACTTATAATTATACTTGTGACGGGTTCGAACGCGCTTATAAGAGCGGCAGTCTGCGAATCCGTCTTTCTTACGCCCACCTGATAGCCGGTGCGGCCGATGAAGCCGAACAGCGTGCAGCCCGCGAGGCTGAGAAGTCCGGCGGAGCTGAGAGGCACGGAAAGACCTCCGCGCAGGAACTGCAGCGGTATCATGATCGCGACGCCGATCGTCTGTATATATTTCTGGAGCACGAACGGATGCATACGGGGCAGCCCCGAATGACCGAGCAGCACAGTATACGCGGAGTAAGTTATGCCCGACGCGAAAGCGATGAGGATGCCCTTAAGGCTCGCGCCCTCGTCGAAGCCCGACATCAGCACGACGCCCGCGAAGCAGACGCCGGCGCACAGCATCGTGCGCACCGTGATCCTCTCGCCGTAAAGCACGGCGCATTCGATCATTACGAGCACCGGATAGATGAAGTGGACGGTGCTCGCGGTGCCTCCGGGCAGATACGCGTAGGACAGGTTGAGAAGGGTGCCCGTGAGGACGAGCGTGAGGCAGCTGAGCACGGCGAGCATGACCCAGTTGCGGCGCGTCAGGCGCGGGGTCTCCTCGCGCGCGGACATGATCCAGCTGAAGGCGGCGGTTATGGACACGGAGACGAGGTTGAGCGAAAGGGGCTCTCCTCCCGCCGCGTAGAACCGCTGCGAGAACGCCGGAACGATCCCGAACGCGACAGCCGAGATCACGACTGTAAGTATTCCTTTTTTGCTTACGTTTGCGGACATAGGGTGATTATAGCATAAATAAGGCCCGGGCAGAGCCCGGGCCGTTTTTCGTTTGCCGGTAACGGGCTTACTGGACCTTCATGCCGATGGACTCGAGAAGGTTGGCTATTATGGTATCCTGCTCGGCGGTGTAAGCAGCGAACTCCTCGGTCGTCATCGGGACGATCTGGATGTGCTTCGCGGCGCAGAATTCCTTGAACTGATCCGTGGCGGCAGCGTCGAGGAACATCTTCTCGAGCGTGTCGATGATCGCGGGATCGGTCCCGGCCTTGACGGTGATGCCTCTGTACATAACGAGCTGTACGTCGTAGCCGTATTCGGGCATGGTCTTTACGTCGGGAAGACCGGTGTCTCTTGCGGGCGCGGCGACCGCGAGGACCTTAACGTCGCCTGCTTCGAGCAGACCCTGCATGTCGTTGAACATTACGGTGGACATGTCGCAGGAGCCGTTTACGAGGCCGGTCACGTAAGTGGTGTCGTCGAATACCTGTACCATGTCGAGGCCGGTCGCGGCGAGCATCTGCAGGGTAACGAGGTGAGCGAAGCAGCCTACCGTGGAGCTGTTGATCTTCAGCTCGCCCGGGTGAGCCTTCGCGTAGTCGACGAACGCGTCGAACGTGTCATACGGAGCGCTCGCGGGTACCGCGAAGTAGAAGAGCTCCTGAGTGACGCCGCAGACCTCGTCGAACGCCTCGTAGTTCTGGCCTTCGGGCATCGTGCCGAGGTGGTAGGTGGTGCTGATAGAGGAGGAGTTCCAGCAGATGTTGTAGCCGTCAGCCTTCTGCGCGAGAACGTACTGATAGCCTACAGCACCGCCGCCGCCCGTCCTGTTGTTGGCGACGATCGTAACTCCCTTGTTGTTGTTCTGGATTATGTCGATGAGCGTGCGCATGCCCAGGTCGGCGGAGAATCCCGCGTTGAAGAGGATCGTAGCGTCGATCGTCTTCGAGGGGTACGCCTTGCTGCCGCAGCCCGCGAGCGTCGCGAGCAGCATAACGACAGCCAGAACGACTGCTAATACTTTCTTTGTCTTCATCGTAAAACTACCTCCAAATCAATCGTTGAATCGGTCCGCGCCGCGGACACGTCCTAGAAAAATAACCCAGTGGGCAGTGCCACCTGGAGAAGGACCTGGAATATGAGGACCAGCACGCCGTTCGCCAGGACCGCGTATATGACGGCCTTGAGCGGTTTCCATCCTATGAAGATGAGGCACGCGATGAGTCCTATGGCCGCGCCTATGGCGTAGCCGAGCACGTATATGAGCGCCAGCGTTACGAGCAGTATCGCGAACAGCACGAACGCGGTCCTCAGGTCGAACCTGTCCGAAGCGATCTTTTCCGGGGAGCGGGAAGCCTTCGCCTCCGCCCTCTTCCGTTCGCTCGGAGAGAGCTTCGTGAAGCTGCTGATGAGCAGCGCGGTGTTTATGGCCGTGAGGCATACGAGGCAGACCATCGGGAAGAACCGCGGGCCGACCTCGGCCTTGATGTTGCTGTCCGGAAGCCTGGACGTCTGCCAGAACATGACCGCCAGGAACACGTAGCCGAACAGCGCGACGACGAGATCGTCCTTCTTCCTGAGCCTGAAGCCCGGGGCCGCCTCCGGCACCGCGCCCTCCGCGATCGCGTCACCGCCTGCGGCGGCGCCTTTGCGGACTGCCAGCGCCCTGCGGACGAGCGGCAGAACGAGCATCACGCAAGCAAGGGCGAGGAATACCACGCACAGAGGCTCCTTCACGAATATCAGCGGGCTTCCGCTGCTGAACGTGAGCGCCGAGCGCAGGTTGTGCTCGATGTTCGTGCCGAGGACCACGCCGAGGATGAGCGGCATGATCGGGTACTCGTGCTTGCTCATGAAGAACGCCGCGAACCCTGATATGAACATCACGACCATGCTGGTGAAGTTGATGTTTATAGCGTAGGCGCCTATGAACGCCAGCAGCAGGATCGCGCCCATCATATGCACCTTCGGAGCCTGCAGGACCCTTACGAGGATCCTTATGCCCCAGAACTGCATGATAAGCGCCATTATGTAGATAAGGAACAGCGATATGAATATCGCGTAAACGAAGCCCTTGTTGTTCTCGAACAGCATCGGGCCCGCGATGAAGCCATGGATCGTGAGAGCGCCGAGCATTATCGCCGAGGTGCTGTCGCACGGTATGCCGAGGCACATCATCGGGATGAGCGAGCCGCCCTGCGTCGCGTTGTTAGCGCACTCGGGGGCCGAGACGCCCTCGATGACGCCGGTGCCGATCTCGGGGCAGAACTTCTTGCAGTGGTCGTAGCTCATGAACGGAGCTATCGGGCCGGCCATCCCCGGTATGCAGCCGAGCATCGTGCCCAGGCACGAGCCGTAAAGCAGGATCTTTGCGCAGCGGCGCAGCTCCTTGAACGTCGGGAACGGAGCCTTGAGCTGGTCGGGGTCGAACGGCAGCGTGCTGGAAAGATGGCCGCCTACGCCCTTAGCCTCGACGAACGCGTTGATGACCTCCGGGATCGCGAACATTCCGATAAGTATCGGCATGACGCTTATTCCCCCGAGGAGGCTGCCCCTGCCGAACGTGAACCGCGCGAAGCCCGTGAGAGGGTCTGTCCCCACGCAGCAGATGAGCAGTCCGATAAAGCCCGACATGAGTCCTTTTATGAGGTTCTTTCCGCTGAGCGATACCACGCAGCAGAAGCCGAGCATTACGAGCGAGAAGATGATCGGAGCGCCGAACTGCATCGCGATCTTCGCCAGCTGGGGCGCTACGAGCATGAGCACGAGGAGGCTGAAGAGCCCGCCGAATACCGACGAGAACGCGGCTATGCCGCACGCCTTGCCTCCCTGCCCCCGCAGGGCCATCTGGTGTCCGTCGAACACCGTAGCGGCCGCCGACGGCGTGCCGGGTATACCCAGCAGGATCGCCGAGAACGCTCCGCCCGACATGCCTCCCGCGTACACGCCCATCAGCAGAGCTATGGACGAGATGCCGGAAAGCCCGAACGTGACGGGCACGAACAGCACGAGCGCCGTGCTGAACGTTAGCCCTGGTATGACGGCGAATACGAGGCCGGCTATCGTTCCGATCAGCATGAAGATGAAGCACTCGGGAGTGCATACCATCTTCAGGCCGTCTAAAAACAAACCCATGTCTTCCTCCGGAGATTACGCTTCCGCGCGCGCCCAGGCTTCCTGGAATACGCGCTTCGTGTTCGCAAGGATCAGCTCTTCCGACTCGTCGCCGAGAAGAGGTCTTACCTCGGCGGTGAGGCAGGGACGGTCTACGGGATTGAGCAGGCCTTCCCTGAGCAGGATGCTGATGTATTCGGTCGCGGTGTCCTCGTCGTTGACGCCGCCGACGCATCCGAACCTGGGCTGCCAGTCGCCGTGGATCGGGTTCTCGAGGTTATTGCCGCCGGGAACGCAGTTGCCGAGCTGGAACGCCTTGAGATACGGCTTGAGAGCATGTATCGTGGTCGCCATGTCCTCGCGCAGGAGCGGGAAGTGGCTCATGTCGCAGAGCAGGCCGAAGTTGTCGTAGTGCGGGCATACAGCCTTGGCGACGTCGAGAGCGTCCTGGCAGGGTCCGATGAGCTGCTTGCAGTGGACGTCGTAGTCGAATATCTTGAGGGTGATGAGCGGGCTTCCCCACTGCTTCGAATTCTCGAGGATCGTGCAGAGGGAGTCGATCAGGTACTTCTTGGAATCCTCTTTGGTCTGCTCGTTGTAGGGAACGGGCGTGTCGCCGCTGGGGATCCTTATGGCCGTCGCCTTGAAGTTTGCCGCCTCTTCGAGGCATACGTCGAACCAGGCGATCGCCTGATCTCTGTTCTTCTTTTCGAGAGCGCAGAGACCGGGACGGGAATCGTAAGTCTTGCCGCCGATCCAGAAGAGGATGGGCTGCGTCGCGTATACGACGTTCATGCGCGCGTATTCGAACATGCGGCTGACGCGGCTCCTGATGAGCATGTCGCCGATCTTGCCGACCTCGATCGTCTTGAAGAACGTGTCGCAGGCTATCTGCTCGGCTCTCTTAAGGATCTCGTCGAAATCCGCGCCGGTGTGGCATCTGGGGAACGACTTGAAGAATACCGTCCCCGGTTTGCAATATTTGTAGATGGATTCGTTCATTTGGCGTACCTCCGTAAAATGACGGTAAAAATACCAGCGATTATGATATAATGAGTAATATAAAATTGCGGAGCGCCGCGTTTATGCGCCGCAGGCTCTGCTTTTCTTCAAAAATGATTTTAACATCTTATCTGTTCCGCTCTTTGTAACGGGTGTTACTTACCGGTATGTTTTCTGCGGACCGCGCCGCGCGGGAGCCGCAAGCGACGGGCAAAAGGAGGATACAGTATGACTGGGGAAGCGCCGCGGGCGAGGATAACGCTCGGGACCTACGTCGCTCCCGACGGGCTGTGGGAGCGCATGGCGGAGCTGTGCACCGTAAAAAAATACGAAAAGGATCAGATAATCCAGCTGCAGGGCGAAAAGCCGAAGATCATATATCTCCAGCTCGAAGGGAAATGCAAGGCGACGAATTTCTTCGAGAACGGCGAGGAGCACATAATCTTCATCTCCAAGGCGCCCTACATGTTCGGAGAGATAAGCTACCTGAAGCAGGCAGGATTCGGGCGCGAGCAGTACAACTCGTCGTTCGTGGCGATGGAGGACTG
>JAEEVI010000171.1 GCA_016287035.1 Bacillota bacterium | reverse complement strand
GCATACAGACGCCCCGGGAAGGCGCTGCCTTCCCGGGAGTTTTTGTGGATATCCATAGAAAATAGTAATACCAAATCGATTTTTCTTATCCAAAACAATAGGATTTCGGGCGAAAAGATGGTATTCTTTAATTTAATCAGTTAACTTTTCGGAATCGTTTTAATGGATCTTCGCTCGATATGCATAACAAACGGCACAGGGGCGTTCATACTCCTGATGCTCATATACGTTTCCCAGACCAAAGTCCAGCGCCGCTGGGCGGAGGACAAGGTGTACCTTACGATGGTCGCCGGCGTGCTGTTCGCCTGCATCGCGGAGATGTTCTCATATAGCATCGACGGGATCGTGTTTCCCGGCGCGAGGGCGCTGAACATCGCGGCAAACACCTATCTGTACATCGTAAACGCTCTTCTGTCTTTCTGCATACTCGTCTATTTCGACGTAGCGCTCTACGACGACCTTTCGCGCATCCCGCGGCTGTATAAGCCGCAGATCGCTGTCGCTGCCGTCATGCTGGCGGCGAACGTCGTCAATCTCTTCGTGCCGATAACGTATTACATATCTCCCGAGAACGTATACGAACGCCGTCCGTTCAGCTACTGCTATCTGATAGCTATGCTTTATTTCTCGTTCAGCGCGCTCATGACGACGCGCAGATACGAGAAGGAGAGCAAGATGCACGCGTTTCTCGACGTCAGGATGTTCCTTATCCCCGTCGTGATCGGAGCCTGCCTGCAGTTCACGTTCTACGGGCTCTCGCTCGGCTGGCTGGCCTCCTCGGTGGGGCTCGCGTGCCTTTACATGATGCAGCAGAACGAGATGGCTTACATAGATCCGACGACGGACATCTACAACCGGCAGTACATGAATCATATAATAAGTTCGTGGGCCGCCGGCAACAGCCGCTTTGCCGGAATAATGCTCGATATCGACAGGTTCAAGGCGATAAACGACGGATTCGGCCACGCGGAGGGCGACGAGGCCATACGCGTCCTCGCGCAGATACTCATGAAGGCGCGCTGCAGCGGCGAACAGGTCTTCCGGTTCGCGGGCGACGAGTTCTTCATCCTCAAGAAGACCGATTCGATCGACGGACTGGATCAGTATATCGAAAGGATGCTCAGCGGCATCGACGAGTACAACAGGACCTCCGGCAAGGGCTACGAGATCGCGATATCCTACGGGACAGGCTTTTACGACCAGCAGAGCAAGGGGCTCGACGGTTTCATGAAGCAGCTCGACGACAGGATGTACGAGATGAAGGCTATCCACCACGGCGAAGCGTGCAAGGTATAGTATACATAAATATTTTTTTGTTTCTTTAAGAAAAGGGGTAAACATATGTGGGACAGAAAAGAACTGAAGGCTAGGGGAAAGGCCGCCTTCAAGGCGAATTACTGGCGCTGCGTGGCAGTAGCGCTTATACTGCTGGTGTTCTTCGCGTCTACGGGCGCGTCGGTGAGCAACAGCGCGGGCAACGGGGTCGATAATTATTCGCAGCAGTCGCAGGCCGTCGACGCGGCGGCGGGCAGGATCAAGGCGATACTGTCCGGGCTCTCGCACGCCGAACTGGCGCAGATCGCGCTGGCTGTAACGGGCGCGGTGATAGGAGTATCGATCGCCGCATTCTTCCTTGACGCTCTGGTCTTCAATCCGCTCGGTCTCGGCTGCCGCCGCTTCTTCCTCGTGAACACCGCCGAGCCCGCCGGATTCGGCGAGCTTGGGTTCGGCTTCAAGAACAATTACGGCAACGTCGTCGTCACGCTCCTTCTCAAGGACGTGTTCACGGTGCTGTGGGCACTGCTGTTCGTCATACCCGGGATCGTAAAGTCGTATTCGTACCGCATGGTGCCGTACATCCTTTCCGAGCATCCCGACATGGATCCGACCGCGGTGATCACGCTGTCGCGCAGGATGATGGACGGGAACAAGTGGGCGGCGTTCGTGCTCGATCTGAGCTTCCTGGGCTGGGATATACTTTCGGCGGTCACCTTCCAGCTCGTAGGCGTATTCTATTCGAATCCGTATAAGCACGCGACCGACGCCGAGCTGTATCAGGCGATAAAGGGAAACGCCGCGTAGCCGGAAATATCCGGCGGCGCGGATCTGAAAAGCGTTCGACAGGGCTCCCGCACGCGCGGGAGCTTTTTTGCCGTCCGTGTGTTATAATCCAGTAAAGACGGTATTATCTTTTTCGCGGCACGGAGGTGGATATGGTCAATGTTCACGATATCTCGCGCGACGCCTGCCAGCTCTTCGGAGGCCAGTCGAGGCAGGGCTACGACTGGTGGTGGCATTCGTTCACCGCGTATAAGGAGGATACGGGCGAGGCTCGTCCGTTCTTCATCGAGTTCTTCGTATGCAATCCCTCGTCGGGCGGCGGAGAGCCCGTCTTCGGCCAGCTCCCCGAAAACAGGGAAAAGGGCGTAAAGCCGTCGTATCTGATGGTAAAGGCAGGATCGTGGGGGAAGGACGCCGTCCAGCTGCACAGGTTCTTCGGATGGGACGATGTGCGGCTCGACTGGGGCGTTCCTTATTCCGTCGGCGCGGACGACTGCTTCGCTTCCGAGACGGAGCTTCGCGGATCCGTGCGGATATCCCCGCAGGACGCGGCCGCGCACCCCGAATGGATGTGCGGATGCGGCTCGATGAGCTGGGATCTTAAGATAGACAAGCAGATCGCCTACAACGTGGGTTACGGCGCGGGGAGCCTGTTCAGAAGGCTGCAGCTGTTCGAGATGTTCTGGCACGCCGAGGGCATGAAGTCGGCCTTCAGCGGCACGGTAACGCTGAACGGGGAAAGATACATAGCCGATCCGGCGCGCTCCTTCGGATATTCCGACAAGAACTGGGGAAAGGACTTTACGTCGCCGTGGGTATGGATAAGCTCCTGCGACCTTACGAGCGAGATCAGCGGAAAGCGGCTCGAGAACAGCGTGTTCGACATAGGAGGCGGCTGCCCGAAGGTTGGTCCTGTCGCTCTGC
>JAEEVI010000170.1 GCA_016287035.1 Bacillota bacterium | reverse complement strand
GCTGCGCCGCCTGCTGGCTTCCTCCTCCGAAGAGGCCCGAAAGAGCGCCGCCTCCGCCTCCGAAGAGCAGCACGAGCACTATGAGTATGAGGGGGAGCTTGCTTCCGCCTGCTCTCGTCTGGCCGCGCTGCGGGCTCTGCCCGCCCGGGATGCCTCCCTGCGGCCGGGCGTTCTGACCCTGCGGCATCCCGCTGCCGCTCCCGACCTTGCCCGTTCCCAGGCCCTCGCCGCGGCGCTGCACGCCTTTCCCTTCTCCTGTAACGTTCTTTTCACGGCCGCGCGGCCTGTTGTCCTCTGCCATTTCGTTCTCCTTCCTTCGGGGCGCGCCTGCCGCCCCGGACGGTCAGTTTTGTATTATTATAATTGAAAAACGCTCCGAGGTAAATGAAGACCGCAAGGGCCCGCGAAGCTCTCAGAGTATTGACAACAGCGGCGTTTCTATGCTAAATTCTTCGTGTATATATACACCAATCTTTTAGAAACTGGAGTGCACATCATGGAAAGAATCAAGACTCTCGAAACACGCAGCCTCTGCGAAAGCGCGAAGAACGGCGGATGCGGCGAATGCCAGACCTCCTGCCAGTCGGCCTGCAAGACGAGCTGCGGCATCGCCAACCAGGTCTGCGAGAACAAGAACGAGTAATCACAGATGCAAACCGGAAATGCCGCCTGCGGGCGGCATTTTTCATAGCGGGGTCAGAAATAAATGCTTCATCAATACAGATCTCAGGGTCTCAACATAGTTCTGGATACCTGCTCCGGAGGAGTCCACGTCGTCGACGACGTCACGTACGACGTCATCGGCATGTTCGGGAGCTGCCGTCCGGAACAGATAATACGGGCCATGCTCGATAAATACGCCGGAAGGGAAGACGTCACGGAGGAGGAGCTCAAAAAGCTGCTTTCGGACATAGAAGCGCTGAAGGCGGCCGGAAAGCTGTTCACGCCGGATACGTTCGCGCCCATGGCGGAGACGCTCAAGGAGCGCGGCGCAGGGATCGTGAAGGCGCTTTGCCTCCACGTCGCGCACACGTGCAACCTGAACTGCTCGTACTGCTTCGCGAGCCAGGGGAGATTCCACGGCGAGCGGGCTGTCATGCCGTTCGAGGTCGGAAAGCGCGCGCTGGACTTCCTCATCGAGAACTCCGGGAGCCGCCGCAATCTCGAGGTCGACTTCTTCGGAGGCGAGCCTCTCATGAACTGGGAGGTCGTAAAGCAGCTCGTGGCGTACGCCAGAAGCGTCGAAAAGCAGCACGGAAAGAACTTCCGCTTCACGCTCACGACGAACGGCATGCTAATAGACGACGACGTTATAGAGTTCGCCAACAGGGAGATGAACAACGTCGTGCTGAGCCTCGACGGCCGCAAGGAGGTCCACGACAGGTTCCGCGTCGACTACGCCGGGAACGGGAGCTGGGAGCAGATCGTCCCGAAGTTCAAAAAGCTCGTCGACGCCAGAGGAGACAAGGAATACTACATGCGGGGCACGTTCACCCACGCGAACCCCGATTTTCTGGAGGATATAAAGTGCATGCTGGACCTCGGCTTCGAGAGCCTCAGCATGGAGCCCGTGGTCTGTCCGCCGGACGATCCGTCCGCGCTCACAGCGGAGGACCTCGAGATCGTTAAGCAGCAGTACGACGGCCTCGCCGACCTCATGCGCGAGCGCAGGAAGCAGGGCCGCCCGTTCACCTTCTACCACTACATGATCGACCTTTCGGGCGGCCCGTGCGTCTACAAGCGCATCTCCGGCTGCGGGTCGGGCACGGAATACATGGCCGTCACGCCGTGGGGGGATCTGTATCCCTGCCACCAGTTCGTGGGCGAGGAGAAGTACAAGCTCGGCGACATATACAGCGGCGTCACGAACGAGGCGCTGCGCGCGGAGTTCCGCTCGTGCAACGCGTATTCGCGCCCCGAATGCGCGGACTGCTGGGCAAGATTCTACTGCTCGGGCGGCTGCGCGGCTAACGCGCTCCACGCGACGGGAAGCATAAAGGGTGTATACGAGCCGGGCTGCGAGCTCTTCCGCAAGCGCATGGAATGCGCCATCGCGCTCCAGGCTCTTTCTCAGTTGGGGATAGATTAGTATGACAGCGAAAGCAGATCACAACCGTCAGAAAAAGATAGCGCTCATAAACGACTATACGGGCTTCGGCCGGTGCTCCGTGACCGTCCAGCTGCCGCTCATCTCGGCGCTCAGGGTCCAGTGCTGCCCGCTGCCGACGGCCGTGCTGTCGGACCATACGGGTTTTCCGAGCTATTTCTGCCGCGACTGCACGGACGACATGCAGGTCTACGCGGACGAATGGGAAAAGCTCGGGCTGCGCTTCGACGGCATATGCACGGGATTCATGGGCTCGGCCCGCCAGATACAGATAGTCCTGGACTTCATAGACAGATTCGGAGGAAGCGGCACTACCGTCGTGGTCGACCCGGTCATGGGCGACTACGGGCGCACGTATCCGACGTATACTCCGGAGCTCTGCCGCGAGATGGGAAAGCTCGTCCCGCTGGCTGACATCGTCACGCCAAATCTCACGGAGGCGTGCATACTCACCGGCTGCGAGTATCACGACGGCCACTGGACGATGCGCGAGATCCGCAGGCTCTCCTCGCTTTTGCACGAGATGGGGCCCGAAAAGGTCGTCATAACGGGGATACCGCAGGGCGGCTTCGTCGCGAACTACTGCAGCCAGAAGGACGGGCAGAAGGGGCTCATCCGCACGCACAAGGTCGGGACCTCGCGCTCGGGGACCGGCGACGCGTTCTGCGCGATAGTCGCGGCCGACGCGGTGAACGGCGTGGATTTCAGAATTTCCGTCCGCAAGGCCTCGCGCTTCATAAAAAAATGTATAATAAGATCGATAGAGCTCGGCCTGCCGCTCACGGACGGCGTGTGCTTCGAGGAGCTCCTCACCACGCTCAAATAACGGGCCGCGCGTCTGACGCGCGCGAAGGATAGAACACATGGATACGATACTTTACGAGGTCCACAGCGGCCTCTACGTCAACTTAACGAATAAATGCCCCTGCGCGTGCACCTTCTGCCTGCGCCAGGAGATGGACAGTGTAGGCGGATCCGGCCCGCTCTGGCTTTCGAAAGAGCCTTCCGCGGAGGATGTGATCGCGGAGTTTTCGAGATTCGACATGAGCAGATATACAGAGCTCGTGTTCTGCGGATTCGGAGAGCCGACCGAGGCTCTGGACGTGCTGCTGAAGGCCGCGGCCTACGCGAAGGAGCGTTTCGGGATAAAGATACGCGTAAACACGAACGGCCTGGGCGATCTCGTCAACGGGAAGCGGATCGCGCCGCTTTTGGCGGGGCTCGTCGACGTCGTCTCCGTCAGCCTCAATACGCCCGACCCCGCGAAGTACATGGCGCTGGTGCGCCCGCGCTTCGGGGAGGACGCCTACCCGGCGATGCTCGCCTTCGCCGGAGACTGCGCATCTGCGGGCATGCAGGTCGTGATGACGACCGTGGCTACGACGCTCACGGACGAAGAGGAAAAGCAGTGCGCCGCGATATGCGAAGAGCTCGGCGTAAGCTACAGGATAAGGCCCTGGGAGGGCTGACCGCTCCAAGGAGGTTCTTTTATGGACATCAGGATCGAAGATCTTTCGGGAAAGAGCATAGTTCTCGGCGTGACGGGAGGCATCGCCGCGTACAAGGCGGCGGCGGTCGCCAGCGCGCTCGCGAAGACAGGCGCGCAGGTCGACGTCATAATGACGCAGGCAGCGCAGAAGTTCATCGCGCCGCTCACGTTCGAGACGCTCACCAAGAGGCGCTGCATAACGGATCTGTTTTCGCGCGACCACGAGTTCGACGTGAGGCACATATCCCTCGCCAAAAAGGCGGATCTGATACTGATCGCGCCCGCGACCGCCGACATAATAGCGAAGACTGCCTGCGGAATAGCCGACGACATGCTCACTACGGTCGTCCTCGCGGCTAAGTGCCCGAAGCTGATCGCGCCATCCATGAATACCGCGATGCTCGAGAATCCGATAACCCAGGCTAACATAGAAAAGCTGCGCTCGCTCGGCTTCGGCGTGATAGCGCCCGGC
>JAEEVI010000169.1 GCA_016287035.1 Bacillota bacterium | reverse complement strand
GGACGTCAAGTCCAAAGAGGTGTACGTGGAAGCAGTTCCCCGGAGCAGCACCTGGGGCAAGGTGTTCGACTTCAACGGCGAGGGGCTCACGGAGAACAACTATCAGGCCTACACCTACGACTTCACCGTCTCGAACAACACGAAGGACGAGGTCGCGGATTTCAGGTTCAAGCTCACGTTCAGCAAGGGCGCCTATCTGGCGTCGGCGTGGAACGGTTCGCTCGAGATCCATCAGAACATCACGGGCGGAGAGATCGTGGCCACCGTGCCGGATCTGCGCGAGTTCGTTCCGGAGAATTACGCTCTGAACACCTTTACGGTCGACGGCGAGACGTTCATCGAGATGAAGCCCGGCGACTATCTCATCTACACTCCCAGCTCCAGCGCGAACGCCATGGAGGTGCCGATCGAGCCTCTCGAGGGCACGACCCCGGGCATAATCATGTACGTGGCGATGGACGAGAGCATCGACGAGTCGGTGCTGGAGATCGACTACACCTTCAACAGGCTGATCACGAGCGAGCCGCTCTTCTGGGTGGCGGTCGCCGGCATGGCGGTCTGGCTGATAGCGCTCATCATATTCGCGATAACCGCGGCGAATATCAAGAAGTACAAGGTAAGGCACGAGCGCGACAACGAGATAATCAACGAGTCGATAGAGACGTTCACCGGCTTCATCGACGCGAAGGATCCGTACACCAACGGTCATTCCAAGCGCGTGGCGCAGTTCACCAAGCTGATCGCGGCCGAATACGGCTACGGCGGCGAGGACCTCGACCGGATATACTACACGGCGCTGCTGCACGACTGCGGCAAGATCGGCGTGCCCGACAACATCCTCGGAAAGCCCGGAAAGCTGACGGACGAAGAGTTCGAGGTCATCAAGTCGCACACCGTGCGCGGAGGCGAGATACTGAGCAGCTTCAAGAGCCTCGACGGAGTAGGCGAGGGCGCGCTCTACCATCACGAGCGCTACGACGGCAAAGGATACCCGGCAGGGCTGGCGGGCGAGGACATCCCGCTCATCGCCAGGCTCATCTGCGTGGCGGATTCCGTCGACGCCATGAACACGGACCGCGTGTACAGGAGAAGGCTCGCGAAGGAGAAGATAATCGAGGAGCTGGAGACCAACAAGGGCAGGCAGTTCGACCCGAAGGCCGCGGACGTGATGCTCGGCCTTATAAAGGACGGCAAGCTGAACATCGGAGGATAGAGAGCCGGACGCCCGGCTTGGATATAAAGGAAATATCGTTTATAAGGAGATAAGAGATGAAGAAGAACTTTAAGAAGATACTCGCGGTCGCGCTCGCGGTCGCTTTCGTGCTCAGCTTCGCGGCATGCGGCGGCAGCCAGCAGCCCGCGCAGCAGAACAGCGCGCCTGCCCAGCAGCAGAACAGCGCGCCCGCGGCTCCTGCCGAACCGGCAAAGCCCGCGGAACCTGCCAAGCCTGCGGAACCGGCAAAGCCCGCGGAGCCCGCTAAGCCGGCGTCGAACGGCAGCCGTCTGGCGGCCTTCGTCGAAAAGTACGTGATCGACGGAAACTACGGCATCGGCTTCGATATCGACGGCGAAAAGACCTACATGGCCTTCAAGGACGGCAACAGCTACATCGACGCGACCGCGGAAGGCGAGCAGATCATTATGATCGCGAAGGGCAACGAGTTCTACATGCTCTTCCCGGCGGAAAAGTCGGGCATCGGCGGCACCGGTGAAGGCGATACCGAAGAGCAGGATCTCTTCGTCGACTTCAGCCACGACGACGATTACACCACCGGCGAGATGACGATAGAGGGAAAGAGCTATTACTACGAGGAGTACGTCGAGGATGACGGCGAGAACGGCACAGTTCCCGTCCGCTACTGCTTCGACGGCGACATGCTCGCGTACATCGTCAACTACGTCGACGAGCAGGAGAGCTTCATGAAGGTCACCTCCTTCGACGAGAACGTTTCCGACTCGCTGTTCGAGGTGCCCTCGGATTACGAGATAATGATGTTCTAAGGAGCTCCGATGGCAGGCTATGACCGCGCGCTCGACGCGTCCGGATTCGTGATGCTCGCGGACTACGTGCCGCACGTCGTACAGGAGATACGGTACCATTCCCCGTACAACTTTATCGGGGAACGCATAAACGGCTACGAGGAGCCCTGCGCGCTGCTGACGCTCGAGGCGGCCCGCGCCCTGAAGACCGCCGCCGGCGAGTTCTTCGTGATGGGCTACTCGCTCAAGGTGTTCGACGCCTACAGGCCCGCGAGGGCGGTGCGCGATTTCGTGCTCTGGGGGATCGAGGACAGCGACGTGCGCATGAAGCCGTATTTCTACCCGGACCTCGAAAAGCAGGAGCTGTTCCTGCGCGGCTACATCGCCAAGCAGTCGAGCCACAGCCGCGGAAGCGCCGTCGACCTTACGCTCCTGGACATGAAGACCGGCAAGGAGCTCGACATGGGCAGCCCGTTCGACTTCTTCGGAGAGGTCTCGCATCCGGACTACCGGGGCATAACGGAGGAGCAGTACGCGAACCGCATGACGCTGCAGCGCACGATGGTCCGCAGCGGCTTTGAGCCTCTGAACTGCGAGTGGTGGCACTTCGTGCTGAAGGACGAGCCGTATCCGGACACGTACTTCGACTTCCCGAACTGCGCCGGCTCGCTGATGAGGAAATAGGAAAGAATAATAAGGGACAGGCATGTCTGCTCCGGTTGCGCTTTTTCGGATCGCGCGGTTTGTTCGAGCTCGAAGCTCGCTCTCCAAACCGTGCGATCCGAAGCGCTAGCGAACAACCGTCGCATGACATGCCTGTCCCTTTTGTGTTTACAGTAGCGCGATCAGCCGGTCGACGTCCTCGTCCTGTGTGGCCCAGCTCGTTGCTATGCGCATGACGGTCCGGCCGTCACCGAGGTTCTCCCAGAACCCGAGCTCCGCGGCTGCGGTCAGGCGTTCC
>JAEEVI010000168.1 GCA_016287035.1 Bacillota bacterium | reverse complement strand
GCTTCGTCCCAGAGCTCCCTCAGTCTCGGCACGGGCGCGTATGTGTTCGTGTGGTTCTGAAAATAAGCGATGTAGAGCCCCGCGTCGGGCCACTTTCTCCTCAGCAGCTCCATTTGATCCGGGATGCTTCCCGCGAAGGCTCCGGAGCCGTCCTCCGGGCAGAAGCTGCAGCCTCCCGTTCCGCACCGTCCGTCCCTGTTCGGGCACGTGAAACCGCCGTCGAGCGACAGCTTGACGACCCTCTGAGAGAATCTGTTTTTCAGCCACGGCGCGATGGCGTTGTAGTGGAGGCTTTCGAATATGTTTTCGCTCATTTTATGATATAATAATCTTTCACAGGAGGAACTGCATGAACGCCGACGCCGCCGAAAAGAGAATACTGCTCCACAGCTGCTGCGGACCATGTTCCTCGGCCGTCGTCGAACGGCTGCTCGGCGAGTACAGCGTCGAGGTGTTCTACTACAATCCGAACATGTCCTCCGAGGCCGAATACGAACTGCGCAAGGAGGAGCAGAAGCGCTTTCTCCGCGAATACGGCAGGCTCCGCGGGATCGATATACCGTTCAGCGAGGGCCCCTTCGATACCGAAAAATATTATATTGCGGTAAAAGGTCTTGAGCAAGAGCCCGAGGGAGGGCTCCGCTGCAGGGAGTGCTTCGCGCTCCGGCTGGAGGAGACCGCGAAAAGAGCCGCGCAGCGCGGCTTCTGGGGCTTCGACACGACGCTTTCGGTCAGCCCGCACAAGAACTACGAGGTCATCCGAAGCGTAGGCGAGCGTCTCGCGGAGAAATACGGAGTCCGCTATCTCGCCGGAAACTATAAAAAGCAGGACGGCTTCAGGCGTTCGATCGAGCTGTCCTCTCAGTTCGGGCTCTACCGCCAGAACTACTGCGGATGCGTATATTCGATGAGGCGGCCGGAATGAAGTACGCCTCGGTGATAGTAGACAACAATACGAACGCTACGGACGAGCTCTACACGTATTCGTGCGGAGACGACGTGCGCGTCGGGCAGAAGGTGAAGGTGCCGTTCACCAGGACGAACAGGGCCGTCGACGGATACGTCGCCGCTCTGTCGGACGCCCCGCCCGAGGGGATAAAGCATATCAAGGCCGTGCTGGGAACAGACGGGGACATATGCCTCGGAGAGGAGCCCATGGCGACAGCGCTTTGGATGCGCGGAAGATACATGTGCAGGTACATCGAGGCCGTCAAGTGCTTCCTGCCGGTATCCGCGGAGGCGAAGCGCCGCACGAAGGATCCCTTCGCCGGCCTGTCGGACGAGCGCACGCAGGCAAAGACGCTCAACCCGGATCAGCTGAAGGCTTTCGAGAGCATAGCCGAAGCTGTCGACGGAAGGCGGGGCGGGATGTTCCTCCTCCTCGGCGTCACAGGGTCGGGCAAGACGGAGGTCTACCTGCAGGCGATGGCCAAGTGTCTCGAGCAGGGAAGGCAGGGGATAGTCCTCGTGCCGGAGATCGCTCTTACGCCCCAGACCGTCAGCAGGTTCGTGAGCCGCTTCGGCAGGGAGAACGTCGCGATACTGCACAGCAGGCTGACGCCCGCGCAGAGGGCGGCGGAGTACGCGAGGATAAACAGCGGAAAGGTAAAGCTCGCCGTCGGGGCGAGATCCGCGGTGTTCGCGCCTTTCAGCGACATAGGGCTTGTGATAGTCGACGAGGAGCACGAGAGCTCCTATAAATCGGACAAGAGCCCGAAATACGACGCCATAGAGGTCGCCGCCAAGCGCGCTATGGCTCATTCGGCGGTCCTGGTGCTCGGGAGCGCGACGCCCTCCGTCAGCGACTGCTACAGGAGCGAGACCGGAGTCTTCAGGCGCCTGGAGCTCAGGCAGCGATACAACGCGACGCCGCTCCCGAAGGTGCGCCTGGTCGATATGCGCGCGGAGATACGCGCGGGCAACAGGAGCCTCTTTTCGGCGCCTCTGTGCGAGGCGATCGGCTCGGAGCTCGCGAAGGGCAAGCAGGCGATACTCTTCCTCAACAGGAGAGGATACTCGTCGCACGTTTCGTGCAGGGAATGCGGATATACCGTAAGATGTCCCGAATGCGGCATCGCGATGGTGTACCACAAGGACGAGGACGCGCTCGTGTGCCACTACTGCGGACGGCGGCAGCCTCTCGCGAAGCAGTGCCCCGAATGCGGCAGCAGGATCTTCGGGAGGTTCGGCGCGGGGACGCAGCAGGTCGAGGAAAAGGCCAGGGAGCTCTTCCCGAACGCTTCGATCGAGCGCATGGATCTGGACAGCGTGCGGAAAAAGGGCAGCCTCGAGGCGATCCTTTCTCGGTTCGCTTCCGGAAAGACGGACATCCTCATCGGGACGCAGCTCGTGGCGAAGGGCCTGGATTTCGCCAACGTCGGGCTCGTGGGCATAATAAGCGCCGACGTCTCGCTCAACATACCGGATTACAGGAGCGCCGAAAGGACGTTCCAGCTCGTTACGCAGGCGGCCGGAAGGGCCGGGCGCGGCGACGAGCAGGGAAGCGTTATAATACAGACGTACGCGCCGGAGCATCCGGCTCTGACCGCGGCGGCCGCTCAGGACTACGCGGCGTTCTACGCGCGCGAGATCCAGATGAGGAAGCTCGTCGGATATCCGCCTTACGCGGACCTGTTCCAGATAGTCCTCAGCAGTCCGGACGAGGCCGAAAACGCGGCGGCCTGCGCCGCGTGCCGCGCGGAGCTCGAAAAACGGCTCCCGCAGGGCTGCGTCGTCCTGGGGCCTTCGAAGGCGCCGATAAACAAGGCGGGGGGAGCGTTCCGCCACCAGATCGTCATAAAATCGCCGGCGGGGAGCCGCAGGGCAGTCTGCGCCGCGATAAACGAGATAAAGAGGAGCCGGCCGCAGGAGCCGCTCATGACAGTCGACATAAACCCGTTCTCGATGCTGTGAAGCGGGAGATGCCGGGGAGGAGAAACAATGGCACTAAGAAACATAGTAAAAGAAGGAGACGAGGTCCTCAGGAAGCACTGCAGACCCGTGACCGAGGTGACGGACAGGATCCGCCAGCTCATAGACGACCTGACCGAGACGATGAGAGACGCCGAGGGCGTCGGCCTCGCCGCTCCGCAGGTCGGAGTCCTGCGCCGCGTTTGCGTCGTGGAGGTCGAGGATCAGCTCTACGAGCTCGTCAACCCGGAGATCGTCGCGGCCGAGGGAGAGCAGTTCGATCAGGAGGCCTGCCTTTCGGTGCCCGAATGCCAGGGCTGGGTGCGCAGACCTTTCAAGGTGACGGTCCGCGCTCAGGACAGGAACGGAGAGACGGTCGAATATACAGGAGAAGGGCTTCTCGCGAGGGCCTTCTGCCACGAGATAGATCACCTCGACGGCATCCTCTACATCGATAAGGTCGAGGACGGCCCGGACGGGGAGCAGGAGGAGGAATGAGGGTAATATACATGGGAACTCCGCGGTTCGCGGTTCCCGCGCTCGAAAAGCTCGCGGAACTCGGCTGCGAGATACCGCTCGTCATAACGAAGCCGGACAGGCCGAAGGACCGCGGAAAGAAGATGCAGAGCTGTCCCGTAAAGCTGCGGGCGCTCGAGCTCGGTCTTGACGTGGAGACGCCGGAAAAGCTCAAAGGCAACGTGGATATCGAAGAGAGGATAAGAGCCTGCGCGCCGGACCTGATAGTCGTGGCGGCGTACGGAAAGATCCTGCCGAAGGCGATACTTGACATACCTCCTCTCGGATGCGTCAACATACACGGATCGCTGCTCCCGAAGTACAGGGGCGCTGCTCCTGTCCAGAGGGCCGTTATAAACGGCGAGGAGGAGACCGGCGTAACGCTCATGTACATGGCGGAGGGCATGGATAACGGCGATATGATAGCGAAGACCGCCGTTCCCGTCGGGGAAAAGACCGCGGCGCAGCTGTTCGAAGAGCTCTCCGTAAAGGGCGCGGAGCTGCTCGCGGAGACGCTCCCCGCGATAGCGGGCGGTACGGCGCCCAGGGAAAAGCAGGACGAGAGCCTCGCTACGTACGCGCCGATGGTCTTCAAGGAAGAGGGGATCATAGATTTCAGCCGAAGCGCCCGCAGCATATGCTGCCTCGTGCGCGGCTTCAACGACGCGCCGGTCGCGTCGACCGTCTTTGGGGGCCAGACGATGAAGGTCTACATGGCGGTCCCGGGAAGGGACGGTCAGTCCGCGGAGCCCGGGACGGTCCTTTCGGCCACGAAGCGCGGGATAGAGGTCGCCTGCGGCGGCGGAAGCGTGCTGCTGACCGTCATACAGATGCCGGGAAAAAAGGCGATGGATGTTTCCGCGTTTTTGGCGGGCAATAAAATTGAAACAGGGGTCATATTAGGGTAAAATAAAATATTAGGGAAAGAGGTCTTTTAAATGGATTACTATTCTTCGATGATATTTCTGATACCGGCCGTGCTGCTGACCTTCTACGCGCAGATGAAGGTCAAGTCGGCCTATACGAAATATTCTGACGTCCGCGTCACGACGGGGATAACGGGACTCGAAGCCGCGCGGCGCATTCTTTCCGCCCACGGTCTCGGCTATATGCCGATATCCCAGCTCGGCGGGAACCTGACGGACAACTACGATCCCCGGTCGAAGGTCCTCAACCTTTCGCAGGGCGTATACGGTTCCGATTCCGTAGCCGCCGTCGGCGTCGCCGCGCACGAGTGCGGACACGCGATACAGGACGCCGAGGGGTATAAGCTGCTCTCGATAAGGAACAGCATAGTGCCGGTAGTCAATCTGGGCTCGAGGCTCGCCTGGCCGATCCTCATCATCGGCATAGCGTTCAGCATATTCCAGCTGTACGAGATCGGCGTCGCTATATTCATACTCATAGTCGTCTTCCATCTCGTGACGCTTCCGGTCGAGCTCGACGCGAGCAGGAGGGCTCTTGCGGAGCTCGAGGCCTGCGGCATAGTTCAGACGCAGGAGGAGATAAAGGGCGCGAAGAGCGTGCTCAGCGCCGCCGCGCTCACGTACGTCGCCGCTCTGGCGATGTCTGTGGCGAACCTGCTCCGCATAATGGCCATGAACAGGCGCAGATGACGGACGCGAACAGAAAAGCCGCATATCTGATACTCAGGGACGTGGAGTCCGGCAGCGCGTATTCGAATCTCGCCGTCAACAGGCGGCTGAGATCCTGCGAAGCCGGCAGCCACGCGTTCGTGAGGGAGCTCGTCTACGGTGTCCTGAGGAAGCAGTTCCTTCTGGATTTCAACATAGCGCGGTTCCTGCGCGCGCCGAAGCTGAAGGCTCCTGAAAGATGCCTTCTGCGCATGGGGTTTTACCAGCTCGCGTTCATGGATTCCGTCGCGGACCACGCGGGAGTGTCTGCGACCGTCGATCTCGCCGCCGGTCTTATAAAGGGACGGCAGGGCTTCATAAACGCGGTGCTCAGGAACTTCGTGCGCGACGGCAAGCGGATCCTTCTCCCCGAAGAGGGCGGCGAGGAATACAGGCTGTCGGTAAAATACTCGTGCAGCGAGGATATAGTGCGCCTGTGGCTCGGCGCTTACGGCCGGGCGAAGACGGAAGAGATCCTCGAGAATTTTCAGAGGCCTCCCGCCGTCGCTGTAAGGTTCAATCCCCTCAGGGGAATGACGCCGCAAGAGCTCGGGGATCAGGGCTTCTCCGTCAGGGAGAGCAGCCTCTGTCCCGGCGCGTATGTCGCCAAGGGCAGCGGGCTTTTGGATACGCAGGATTACAGAAACGGGCGGTTCTCCGTCCAGGGCGAAGCGTCGCAGCTGGCCGTAAGGATGCTGGCTCCTTCGCCGGGAGATCTGCTCATAGATATGTGCGCGGCTCCGGGAGGAAAGAGCTGCGCGGCCGCGGAGCTCATGGCCGGCAGAGGCCGGATAATAGCGTGGGACCTTCATCCTCACAGGGCCGCGCTGATAGAAAAAGAGGCCGCGCGCCTGGGGATAACGATAATAGAGGCTTCCGCCCGGGATTCGGCAATGCCCGACGCGGAGCTTTCCGGGAAGGCCGACTGCGTTATATGCGACGTTCCCTGCAGCGGTCTGGGGACGATCGGAAAGAATCCTGAGATAAAGCTGAGGCCGCTGGGAGACATATCGGAGCTTTTGGAAACGCAGCGCAGGCTGCTCGATACCGCGGCCGGGTACGTAAAGCCGGGAGGGAAGCTGCTCTACAGCAGCTGCACGATAGACCCGGCCGAAAACGAGGAACAGACCGACCGGTTCGCGGCCGAAAGGACGGATTTCGAAACGGTCGCCTGCCGCCGGATATTTCCTTCGGAGGAAGGCTGCGACGGTTTTTACATATGCCTTTTAAGGAGAAAGAATGGTTAGCGTAGGCTTCAAGACAGACAGAGGCGCGGTGCGCACGGGCAACGAGGATTCGCTGTTCGTGATGCCGGACCAGAATCTGTACATAGTCGCGGACGGCGTCGGAGGCCACAACTCCGGCGAACTGGCGAGCCGCATGGCGGTCAGCTATATCGCTCAGTACGTAGCGATCAATCCCGTCACGGCTATCGACAGCAAGATACAGCTCAAGCGGTACTTCAAGAACTGTTTCGAAGGCGCCAACGAGCTCGTGTACAACAAGGCGGGCGAGGATCCGGCGTTCAAGGGCATGGCGACGACGGCAGTGCTGTGCTGCATAAAGGACGGCTGGTGCTACATCGTCAACGTAGGAGACAGCAGAGCGTACCTCGTGCGCGACGGCGAGCTCCGGCAGATAACGGAGGACCACACCTGCGTCCGCAATCTCGTGAACTCCGGAGTCATAACAGAGGCTCAGGCGCTCACGCATCCCGACAGGAACATGATAACCAGGGCGATCGGAGGCGACAGCTTCATAGTCCCCGATTACTTCCAGTTCGAGCTTTGCCCGGAGGATATAATAATCCTCTGCAGCGACGGCCTCTACGGAGAGGTCCCGGCGGATACCATGCTGCAGATAATCGAGGCTTCGGGAAGCTCGATGCACAGGCTCGCGAAGAGCCTCGTGGCCGAGGCGAACCGCAGCGGAGGCAAGGACAACATCTCGGTCGTTTGTTTGAAGAACATTTGATGGTGACGATATGGGCAGCAGAATCTTAGCAGGCAGATACGAATTGGTCGAAAAGATCGGCGAGGGAAGAATGGCCGTGGTCTTCAAGGCCCGGGACAGATTCCTGAACCGGATGGTGGCTATAAAGATCCTTCGTCCCGAGTTCACGAAGGACGCCGTTTTCATCGAGAGCTTCCGCAGGGAGTCGCAGATGGCGGCAGGGCTCTCGCACCCGAACATCGTGAACATATACGACGTCGGAAAAGAGGGCAACATCAACTACATCGTCATGGAGCTGATGGAGGGAAAGACGCTGGCGGAGGTCATAAAGGCCGAAGGAGCGCTCGATCCTCAGCGCGCGGCGGGAATAGCGCGCCAGGTCGCCTCGGCTCTCAGCGCCGCGCATTCGCATCATCTGATACACAGGGACGTCAAGCCGCACAACATAATGCTGACGGCGGACGGCACCGCGAAGATAACGGACTTCGGCATAGCCAAGGCCGTGACGGGAGAGACTCTCGTGGGCGATCAGAAGGAGACCGTCATGGGCTCCGTCCACTACTTCTCGCCGGAGCAGGCGAGGGGCGGCTACGTCGACGAAAGGTCCGACATCTATTCGCTGGGCATCGTGCTGTACGAGATGCTCACGGGCAAGGTCCCGTTCGACGGCGAGACCGCCGTCGAGGTGGCCGTAAAGCACATGAACGACGAGATGGTGCCGCCCAGGCAGCTCGTTCCCGAGATCCCTCAGGACCTGGACGATATCGTCATGAAGGCTACGGCGAAGCTCCAGACGAACCGCTACAGGAACATGGACGAGATGATCACCGCGCTCAGCCTCGTCCGCTACAAGAAGCACGCGGAATCGTACATAGCCGCGAAGGAAGAGGAGGCCGCGGAGGGCACGGGAGTCGCCGTGAGCTTCCGCCATCCCAAGGCGGAGGAAGCCCCGGAGCCCCCGGTGCGCGAATCGAGGAGATCCGCGCGTACTGAAGACGAAGACGAAGAAGTGAGATCTGAAAAGAAGAAGTTTTTACATCCGCAGAGATATCTGGCGATCATAATAGCCGTTCTGCTGGCCGTTCCCGTCAGCTCGTTCGTATACGACGCGCTGCACAAGGACGAACCCGTTCAGCAGGATCCCGCGTCTCAGACGCAGACCGCTACGCCGGCCGCTGTCGAGGCGGGGAAGACGGTCACGGTGCCGGACGTCACCGGCAAGACGATGGTGGAGGCGGAGGAGCTGCTGAGACCGCTCGGCCTCAAGCTGCAGATCGAGCTCGAGCTCAACAGCGACAGGTTCGACTCGGGCCAGATAATGAGCCAGTCTCCGTCGTCGAATTCGGTAGTCAAGAGCGGGCAGAGCGTCCGCGTCAACATAAGCAAGGGCAAGGCGCAGGAGACGGTCCCCAACATCGTCGGCAAGACGCAGTCCAGCGCCAAGACGGTGCTTCAGACCTACGGGTATAAGCTCGGAAGCGTCGGCCAGAGCTATCACAGCGAGATAGCGAAGGGCTCCGTGATATCGCAGAGCCCGGCGGCCGGCACGGCGCTGGCGTCCGGCGCGACAGTAAACATCGTCGTGAGCATGGGGCTCGATCCCGCGTCGGAAGCCGCGGCTCAGACCCTCAATCTCGTAGAGACCCCGCTCGACGACGCGCTGATAATACTTCAGAACAAGGGGCTCACGATAGGAGCGATCACGTACGCTTATAACGCGACCGTCCCGCAGGGAAGCGTCATCAGCCAGAACCCCGGCGCGGGAACGATCGTCGAGGAGGGGACTGCCGTCGACCTCGTCGTCAGCAGAGGCGCCGAGGGTACGGAGCAGCCGCCCGAGGAGCAGGATCCCGATTCCCAGACTCAGGGAAGCGTAACGATCGAGATCAACTTCGGCAGAGCCGAGACCGACTGGTTCCTGCTCAGGGTCGCCGTCAGCGATCCGATAAACGGCAGCCGCACCCCGATAAGCAACAAGCAGTGCGACAGGGCGAACTACTCCGAGGTCGTGACGCTCAACGGCTCCGGCCGCGACGGCAAGGCGTACGTCTTCTTCGACAACGTGCTCGTATACGAATACGCGTTAGACTTCGTTGACGGAACGTATTCGGTGGCGGAGCTCTGATGAGGGGAGTCATCGTAAAGGCGATATCTGGCTTCTATTACGTTCTCTGCGGAGAGGAGCTTCTCGAATGCAAGGCGAGAGGCGTCTTCAAGAAGCGCGGCATAACGCCGCTCGTCGGTGACGTCGCCGAAGTGCGCAGGGACGCCGACGGAAGCTGCACGGTAACGGATATAGGGCCGAGGCTGAACAGCTTCGAACGGCCTCCGGCGGCCAACGTTCAGACGCTGATAATAGTGACCGCGGCGAAGGACCCCGATCCGGCGCCCGTCATACTGGACAGGCTCGCCGTGACGGCGGAGAGCGCCGGCGCGCAGGCGGCGATATGCGTCAACAAGATCGATATAGCCCCTGCGGAGACAGTCGGCATGCTGCGGAGCGCGTACGAAGGCGTTTATCCGGTGTTCCCGGTAAGCGCCGCGACCGGCGAGGGAGTAGACGCGCTGAGAGGCTTCCTGCGCGGAAAGCAGGCGGCTCTTGCCGGCCCTTCGGGAGTCGGAAAGTCAACTCTCGCGAACGCCCTGCTCGGAAGGCAGGCGAGCGAGACCGGCGAGATAAGCAGAAAGAGCCTTCGCGGAAAGAACACCACCAGGCATACGGAGCTCTTCAGCGGCGACGGATTCATGCTGTTCGACACGCCCGGCTTTACGTCGTTCGACGCTGTGACGATCCCCGGCGAAAGGCTCGACATGCTTTTCCCGGAATTCGCCCCGTATCTGGGCAGGTGCCGCTTCGACGACTGCGCTCACATAGCCGAGCCCGACTGCGAGGTGCGGAAGGCTCTGGAGGCCGGAAAGATAAGCGCCGGCCGCTACGCGTCGTATCTGGAACTGTACAGGATCTTCAAGGAACAGAAAAAGTATTAGGAGGAAACCATGGCATATCTCGCGCCTTCCATACTGTCCGCCGATCTTTCAAGGCTCGGCGAGGAAGTCTCCCTTATCGAAAAGGGCGGAGCGGACTACGTCCACGTCGACGTTATGGACGGGGCTTTCGTCCCGAACATCTCGTTCGGCGCGCCTGTGATGAAGAGCCTCGTCGGAAAGACCAAGCTGCCGTTCGACGTCCATCTTATGATAGAGCGCCCGGAGCTGCGCATCCCGGATTTCGTGACGGATCAGACGGAATACATAACGGTGCATCAGGAAGCGTGCACGCACCTTCACAGGGTCATACAGCAGATAAAGTCGCTCGGCGTAAAGGCCGGCGTCGCGCTCAATCCGGCGACTCCGGTATGCATGATCGAGCCCGTTCTCGGCGATCTTGACATGGTTCTCGTGATGTCCGTCAACCCCGGCTTCTCCGGACAGAAGTTCATACCGTCGGCCCTGCTGAAGGTATGCGAGCTGGACGAGATCCGCAGGAGAGAGGAACTGGGCTTTCTGATCGAGCTTGACGGCGGCGCGTCTCCCGACAACGCGGAGCTGCTCGTAGAGTCCGGCGTCGATATAGTCGTAGCGGGAAGCGCCGTGTTCGGAGCCCCCGACGTCTGCGGAAGATGCGGGGAATTCCTTAAAATTTTAAAATAATTCTTGAAATCAACGGCTCGCAATGGTAATGTTAGTTGTTGATATTTAAGAAAGTGGGGTAAACGAAATGGCAAATATCAAATCTGCAAAGAAGAGGATCAGCGTTATCAACAACAAGACTCTGGTAAACAGAAGGGTAAAGAACGCTCTCAAGGCAGTTCTCAAGTCCTACAACAAGGCACTCGCCGCCGGAGATCTCGACGTTGCAAAGGAAAAGCTGGGCCTCGCAGAAAAGAAACTGATGAAGGCAGGAGCAAAGGGAACCATCCACAAGAACACCGCTTCCAGAAAGGTTTCGAGACTCACCCGCGCCTACAACAAAGCTGTTGCTCAGGCAGAGGAGTAATCTCACCCGTCCCCACAATTGCATAAGTTAAATGCAGAAAAAACCGGGATCGTGTCTCCCCGGTTTTTTACTTTGCCAGTTTTCAGTTCCTTTTTCTGATTATGTCGCCCGCGGAGGCCGCGAACGGAAGCTTTATCGTTATCCGCTTCATGGGACTCGCGGAGCGGGAAATCGGCCCGCCGTCCTCGCCGTACATCTCCTCGAGGACGAACCTGCGGCCCGTCCCTCCGGGCGAGAGCAGCTCTATCTCGTCGCCGACGCTGAACGGATTGCGCGTGAGCACGCGCGCGGTACCG
>JAEEVI010000167.1 GCA_016287035.1 Bacillota bacterium | reverse complement strand
TTCGCCGCCCGAAAGCCCGAGCGCGGCGAGGTCGGCCACCGTCACCGGGTCCTCCGGAGCTTCGCGCCCCTCGGCGCCCGCGGCCTTCAGAGCCTTCGCTATATCCTCCGGCGAGGCGTTCTCCACGCCCAGATCGCCGTCCCTTTCGGCCTGCGTCTTCGTTAAGTACGCGTGCTTCGCGAGCGGGAACCGCTCCGAAAGGATGCGCCTTATATTCCTGCCCGGATGGTCCGGGTCCGTGAAAATTATAATGCCCCGGCGCTCGTACGCCCGGGCAATGAGCTCCATAGTCTTTTCGCCGAGCCCGTATCCGCTCGTGCATATGACGGCCGCGTCGACGGCCCGCAGCACCGCGGCCTCGTCGTCCCTGCCTTCGACGATGACGGTCTCCTTTATGAGTTCCTTCATTTTACCCTCAGCGCTCCGTCCGTCGCCTCGACCGCGGGCTTCGTCGCCTTATCGTCCTTGTCGACCACGTAAAGCGTCTCCCCCGGCATTATCATATGCAGTTCCGAGCGCGCCGCCTGCTCGACGTACTCGTCCGAATCGACGGCCTCGTACTCGGCCTGCAGCTGCTCCTGCTTCCTGTGGACGGCGTCGAGCTCCTTCTGCGCCTCGCGCTTCTCCTTCTGCAGGTTGAAGAGCGACATGGCGGAGCTGAACACTATCGCCGCGAACGCGACGACGGCGATCAGATACACCAGAGCCCTGCGGCGGCGCGCCCTGTTCCTCGCCGCCACCTGCGGAGACAGAGCGGCCTTCTTCGCCTTCTTCTCGCGCTGCCTGTCGCGCTTCTCGTCGCGCTTCTCGGCGGATTCGCTCTTCGGCTTGTCGCGCAGAAGATCCTCGTCCGTGTACAGGTTCTGCTTCTTTTTTATCCCGGTGTCCCAGGCGACCGGTCTTTCTTCGATCTTGTTGTCTTCCATCTATTCGATATTCGGAACGCCCCTGCGCATCGCCAGCGGCAGCGTTATCGTTATCTTCGTGCCCTTGCCCTCGACGCTGTCGGCCTCTATCGTGCCGTGCAGCTCCTCGACTATCTGCTTGGAGATCGGAAGCCCGAGGCCGGTGCCTCCCATCGCCCTGGAGCGGGCCTTGTCCACGCGGTAGAACCGCTCGAATATGCGCGGCAGCTGCTCGGCCGGTATGCCGATGCCGGTGTCCTGAACGATCACCTTCATCTGGCCGGACTGCGCGTAGGCGTCGACGTCTATGCGGCCGCCTTCGTTGGTATACTTTATCGCGTTCGAGAGGATGTTTATGATCACCTGCTCGAACCTGTCCCTGTCGATCTGAACGCGTATCTCCGACCTGCGGTCGAACAGCGCGTTGAGCTGCTGGTGCTTCTGCCCGGCCATCATGTCCATCTTCGTCATGCAGACCTCCAGCAGCGGTATGACGTTGCTCTCCTTTATGTTCCAGCGGTTCTGGCTGTGGTCCAGGCGCGACAGCTGCAGCAGGTCGCGCACGAGGCGGTTCATCCTGTCGGCCTCGGAATCGATGATGCCGAGGAACTTCGAGCACGTCTCGGGGTCCTCCATTGCGCCGTCGAGCAGCGTCTCGGTATAGCTCTTTATGTTCGTGAGCGGCGTCTTCAGCTCGTGCGACACGTTCGCGACGAAGTCCGTCTGCATGTCCTCGAGCTTCTGGCGCTCGGTTATATCCTGCAGGATTATGATTATTCCGACGTCCTGGCCTTCCTCGTCCTTGAACCTGTCGTAGCGCACGGCGAACGTTATCGCCCCGTACGCGAACGTCGCCGAAGCTCCGCCCTCGCGGCAGCCCTCGAGCAGCCTGTGGAACTCCATCTCCGGCGAGAGGTGGCCGAGTATGCTCTCGTACGTGTAATCGCTTATGAGGTCGCTCTCCCCGACGCCGAGCATCTTGCGCGCCGCGGGATTGGCGTGTATCAGTTCGCCCGCCAGATCCACCGCTATGAGGCCGTCGGCCATGTACTGAAGGATCGTCGAGAGCTTGTTCTTCTCGCCGGATATCTCCGCGAGGCTCGCCTCGAGCTTCTCCTCCATCGTGTTGAACATCGACGCCAGCTGGCCGATCTCGTCGTTTGAGCGCACGGGCGCGGGCTTGCTGAAATCGCCCTGCGAGACCTGCTTCGCTGTGAGCGTCAGCTCGTTTATCGGCGCTGTTATGCTCCTGGCCAGGAAAAAGCCGATCACTACCGTGGCCAGCAGCGCTATGACCGTAGTCTGTATGAACAGCAGCCTGCTCTGCGCGAGCAGCGCCTTTACGTCCGAAAGGTCGGCGCGCACGTAGAGCACGCCCGTCGTCTCGCCCGACGCGTTCTCTATCGGGTAGCAGAAGTTCTTGACCGGGATGCCGTCGGCCGTCACGGAATCGGATTCGCCCCGGCGGCCCGTCATCATAGTGTCCACGATGAGCCCGGCGTCGAACAGCTGGGCGGCGCTGCGGTCCTGAAGGCTCGGGTTCGTCGACGCGCAGATGTCGAGCTGGTCCGTCACGACCGAGAGTTCCTGCGAATAGCCCGCGAAGCCGTCGCGCAGGTAGAAGCGGATATCCTCCCCATGCGAAGAGAGCTCGTCGTAATTGCCGAGCGATTCGAGCAGGCTGCTCTCCGCAACC
>JAEEVI010000166.1 GCA_016287035.1 Bacillota bacterium | reverse complement strand
TCCGACTATGAGCACGTCCAGCTCCGGGAACCGGGCGTTCAGCGCCGCTATACCTTCGCATATGCTGTCGGCGGCGCCGTCGCCCTGCACGAGACAGGGATAAAGCAGCACGTCGACGAACGGGTTCCTGCGCTTTATCGTCGTTATTATATCCCTTATGGCGGCTCCCGTAGGCGAAGTCACGACTCCGACTGTCTTCGGGAACGCCGGCAGAGGCCTTTTCCTCTCCGGATCGAAGAGCCCCTCGGCTTCGAGCTTTTTTCTCAGGTTCTCGAGAGCCTTCGCGAGCTCGCCTTCGCCGAGCGGTTCGAGCTGGCGCACCGTGAGCGAATAGTAGCCGCCCTTCTCGTAAACGCTGACTCCTCCGGCGGCGACGACCTTCATCCCCTCGCCGATCTCGTACCGCAGTCCGGCGGCGCGGTCCGCGGGGAAGAAGCAGCGTATCCTGCTGGTCTCGTCCTTGAGGTCGAAGTACCAGTGGCCGCTCGAATGCTTCGTGAGCTTCGATATCTCGCCGCATACGGGAACGTTCATGAGGATCGGGTCGGCGCCCATCATCCTCTTGATATATCCGTTGAGCTGCGTTACAGAAACAGGTCTCAGAGCCATCGTTCATCACAGAGCGCGAGGCCGCAGGCGTTGTCGGCGCACAGCGCCGGATCGCCGAACGTGACGTCCCCGCACCTTTCTCTCAAAAACTTCGAACAAGACACGCCGCCCGACGCGAGCACCCGGCTGACGCCTGTGCTCTTCCGAGCCGCGCCGCATATCGCCAGAAAGCTCTCCGCGACGCGCTCCATGAGGCAGCGGCATATATACGCCTTCTCCTCCGGCGGAACGTCTCTTCCGTCCCTTCCGTGGGCGAATATCGCCTTTTTGAGCTGCGTTTCGAGCCCGGAAAGGTTCAGATGCGCTCCGTCGGTAAAAACGCGCGAAAAGGCGTTTTTTCCGCTCTCCGGGCACGACATGGCGAGCCTGTCGACCTCGGGTCCCGCGGGAAACGGGAGCCCCATGTCGACGCCGCATCTGTCTATGAGCTGGCCGTACGATATGTCCCTCGTGCCGCCGCATACGGTAAAGCGGCCGTCCCTCACCTCGACGAGCTCGAGCGTGCCGCCCGACAGATGGGCGAAGATCAGCGGCTCTCCGGGCACTATGTCCGTTCCGTGCGCTCCTGCGAAAAGGTGGCCGTGCTGGTGCGACAGCTCCTTTACCGGTATCCGCAGCGCGGCGGACAGCATTTTCGCGGCCGCGGCGCCTGCGTTGAAGACAGGCATGTACGAGCCCTCGGCGGGCCGCGGCCTCGTACTCACCGCGATAGCGTCGACAGTTTTGGGATCGAACTCCTCGAACAGCTCCCCGATGAGCCCCGGAAGGTTCGACCAGTGCTGATAAAGCGCGTCCGACTGGCGAAGCCCCTTTTCGCCCTCTCCGACGGAGAGCGGCCTGCGCCTGTCGGCCAGTATCCTTCCGTCCTCCGCGAGCGCGACGGACGTCGTATAATTGCTCGTATCTATCCCGAGGCGTCTCATTCCGCGCCGCCCGCGAGCTTTCCGAGTATCCCGTTGACGAACTTGCCGGAATCCTCGCTGCCGTATTTCTTGGCTATATTGACAGCCTCGTTTATCGCGGCGCTTACGGGGACTCCGCTGGCCTGAGGGAACAGTATCTCAGCGGCGCAAAGGCGCAGCACGGCGAGATCGACCCTCGCCATCCTTGCGACGCGCCACTTTATCGAGGCCTTCTCTATGGCGTCGTCTATGCTCTGCTTATTCCCGATGAAGGCGTCCGCGACGGCCTCGAAATACTGCCTCTGGTCCGAGTCCGCGAGATGCTCGGCGATAAAGGCGTCCTTCGACGCGGCGCTGAAATCCTTCTGCGCCTCCATCTGGAATATCATCTGCATGAGGAGCTCTCTGGCTTCCGTTCTTCTCATTTCTTCCTCTCCGTGAGCTTTACTCCGCTAATGTGTATGTTCACAGCCGAAACGCCGGTCCCGAGGACCCTTTCGACCGTATCCTTGATGCGTTCCTGAACGCTCCAGGCGACGTCGGTGATGACGGCTCCGAACCTCACGTTGAGGTAAACGTCGATCTCGGTCCGGTCGCCGCTCCTGGTTATCCTGACAGGCCTTGCGAGGGCGCACGCGCCCTCCTGCCTGCGCACCGCGCGCTCGGCTATGCTCTCTATTAGTTCGTCAACAGGCTTTGCCGCATTGCCGCTCATTTTCCGTCTCCGATTATAACAAAAAATGCCCCGCGAAAACAGTCCGCGGGGCGCAGGCTCTTCATTCCTGCTCATCCTCCCGCTCGGGAGCGATGCGCAGCGAAAGCTTTTCTATCCTGCGGTCACAGGCCGCCATGATTGTAAATGTGCAGTTCTTGTATTCGACGGTCTGCCCGACCGTATCCTCGTCCGGAACGATGCCCATCAGGTCCATAACGAAGCCTCCGATGGTCTCGCTGTTCTCCGTCTCGAAGTCGACTCCCGTCTCCTCGGCGAGGTCGTCGAGATCGTACAGGCCGTCGACGACGTACGAGCCGTCCTCCTTCTTCTCGAGCCTGGGCTCGTCCTCGTCGTACTCGTCCTCGATCGTTCCGACGATCTCCTCCAGTATGTCCTCCAGCGTGACGATCCCGGAAAAGCCTCCGTACTCGTCGATGAGTATCGCCATCTGGATCTTGTCGGAGCGCATGCTGTCGAGCAGCTCGTTCAGCTTCTTCGTCTCGGGAACGAAATACGGATCCTTGAGGATCGACCGTATGTCGATGTCGTCGAAGCCGGTCTTCCTCGCGGCTATTATGAGATCCTTCATGTGAAGGACGCCGATTATGTCGTCTATGTCTTCCTCGTAAACCGGTATCCTCGCGTGCCTCGTCTGCAGAAGCTCGTCTATGTAGGAGGACACAGGCTCGTTGACGTCTATCATGTAGACGTCCGGCCTTGGGACCATGACCTCGTACGCGAAGGCGTCGTCGAAATCGAAGATCGAGCGTATCATCTCCGTGCCCGTCTCGTCGATCTCGCCCTGCTCCTTTCCGACCTCGAGGAGATCCATTATCTCCTCCTCGGCGAACTCGCCGCTGTCGTCCGCGTCGCTCTGCCTGAACAGCTTCATGAGGCCGTCCACGGAAAGCGAGAGCAGCTTTACGAACGGCTTGAACAGCGTCTTCGTGAACAGGATGATGTTCACGGAACCGAGCGCCATCTTCTCGGAGTATTTGAGCGCCAGCCGCTTGGGGAAGAGCTCTCCGAGCACCAGCGTGAAGTACGAGAGTATGACCGTCACTATTATGACCGCGATCTGCGCGTTGCATCTTATCCCGAATCTCGCGAACAGCCCGACGACGTGGTCCGACATGTTGTACGAGGCGAACGCCGAGGACAGGAAGCCAGCGAAGGTTATCGCGACCTGTATGGCCGACAGGAAGGTGTTTGGCTCCTCCATCAGCCTCAGGACCTTTTCGGCCCTCGCGTCGCCGTCAGTCGTGTCTTCGGCGATGATCTTCATCTTCGTCCTGTTGACCGACACGAAGGCCATCTCGGCCGCGGCGAAGAACGCGTTTATGAGCGTCAGCGCCACGAGTATCAGTATCTGGACTGAAAGCGATAATCGGGTAGGATCTGTGTCCATTTGGAAATATCTCCTTTATTATCTACCGGCTCTTCAGGTATTCCTGCTTATAGCGCTCGAATTCCGAAGAGGTCTTCGCGAAATTGTGGGTGCCGGAACCGTCGCCCTTGAGGACGTAGTAATAGTAATCGGTCTCCTCCGGCCAGAGCGCCGCCTTTACCGATTCCTTCCCCGGCGCCGATATGGCTCCCGCGGGAAGTCCCTTGTTCTTGTAGGTGTTGAACGGCGAATCGATCTCCAGATCGGAATACAGTACCCTGTCCTTGTGCTCGCCCAGAGCGTATAGGACGCTCGCGTCTATCTGCAGCGGCATGTCCTTTTTGAGCCTGTTGTATATGACGCTGGCTATTACGGGCCTCTCGGCGTCGCTGCCGGCCTCGGACTGGATGAGCGAGGCGAGCGAGACGACCTCCTGAACGGTCATCCCGAGCTCCTCGGCCCTGTCGCGGTATTCCTGTGTGAACACGGCGTCGAAGCCGCCGAGCATCCTGTCGATTATATCGTGCGCGGACGAACCGACGTATATCTCGTAGGTATCCGGCATGAGGTAGCCTTCGAGCCTGTTCGCCCTCTTGCTTACCGTGCCGCTGGGATCGTCGTAATACTTGTCTATGAGATCCAGGAACCAGTAGTCGTAGCTGTCCTCAAGCGCGGCGTAGAAGTCCTGCGCGGAATCGACGAAGCCGTCCTGCGCGAGCTTTTCTCCGACCCTCTTGAGCGTGTAGCCCTCGGGGATCGTGAACCTTACGGTGTCCCTTCTGCCGTCCTTGATGCGCTCCATGATCTCCCTCGTCGTCATCGAGGGGCTGAGGACGTAATCGCCGGCCTGGAAGGTGTCGTCGAGCTCGTTGAGCACCGCCGTGTACCTGAACAGCTTCGCGTTGCCGATAACGCCTTTCTCCTCGAGGATGCGGCCTATCTGGGCAGTGCCCGAGCCGCTCGGTATCCTGACGTTTATCTGCTCCGTGCTGAACGGATCCAGAGCGACGTCGTAGTTGAGCACGAACATGTACCCGCCCACGACGAGCGCGCCTATGATAATTATGAGCCCGAGGACGATTATGATCGCCACGAGGCAGCCTTTTTTGGTCTCTTCCGATCTGTTTTCGCTCATTATGTTAAAAGGCCCGCCTTTTAAGCGGGCCTGTCTTTGCTTATTTTGATCTTCCCAGATATTCGCCCGAACGTGTGTCTATCTGAATTACCTCGCCCTCTTCGATGAAGATGGGCACCTGGATGACGGCTCCCGTCTCGACCGTCGCCGCCTTCGTGACGTTGGTCGCGGTGTTGCCCTTTACTCCCGGCTCGGTCTCGATGACCTTGAGATCCACGAAATTCGGGGCTTCTACCGTAAAGGCCTTTTCCTTGAAGGACTTGACCGTTACGAAGTCGTTCTCCTTTATGTACTTTATCGCGTCTTCGACGAGAGCGTATTCCAGAGGTATCTGCTCGTACGTGTCCGGATCCATGAAGTAGTACATCTCTCCGTCGTTGTACAGATACTGCATCTGTCTCGTCTCGATGCGGGCAGCTTCGAATTTGTCGTTGGGGTTGAACGCTTCTTCTCTGGTAGCTCCGGTAAGGATGTTCCTGTACTTGGTGCGTACGAACGCCGCGCCCTTGCCAGGCTTTACGTGCTGGAAATCCAGAACGATATGAGGCTCACCGTTGATCTCGAATGTCATTCCTTTTCTGAAATCGCCTGCTGTCATGAAAAAAATCCTCCAAACTATCTATAAGATCAAATTATTATCAGTTCCTTGGGCGCTGTGCCGTTAAGGTTGATTATACCATCTCGTCCCACGATTGCCAAGTCCTCGATCCTCACTCCGAACTTTTTTGGCAGATAGATCCCCGGCTCCACGGAGCAGACGCAGTTTTCCGGTATCTGTCCGGGATATGTCGGCGAGAATCTCGGAGCCTCGTGTATCTGAAGGCCTACCCCGTGGCCCAGCCCGTGACCGAAGTTTTCGCCGTAGCCCGCCCCGGCTATGATGCCGGCCGCGACCGCGTGCGCCTGCGCGCCGGTCATGCCTGCCTTTATGCCGCCGCAGGCAGCGAGCTGCGCGTCGAGGACGACGCCGTAGACCTCCCTCATCTCGGGGCTCGCGCCGCCCACAGCGACGGTCCTTGTCATATCAGAGCAGTATCCGTCGAGCACGCAGCCGAAGTCCATGAGGAGGAACTCTCCCCTTTCCACCGGCTTGTCCGAGGGGACTCCGTGCGGGCGCGACGCGTTCGCTCCAGCCAGGCATATCGTGTCGAAGCTCGTCGATGACGCCCCGCTGTCGAGCAGAAACCTGTCGAGCTCCCGGGCGAGCTGCTTCTCCGTCTTGCCGGGCGCGATGACGCCGAGCATGTGGCTGAACGCCTCGCAGGCCAGAGCTTCCGCGCGGCGGATCTTTTCGATCTCGTCCGCGTCCTTTATCATCCTGAGAGCTTCTACCGGGCCTCCGTCCGGGCCGCCTATCACGGCGAGCCTGTCCTCGCCCGCTTTTTCGCGGAGATCGAGCCAGGAGGCGAGCGTCATCGTGTTTCTCTCGACTCCGATGCGTCCGCCGCAGATCGAAGCGAGTATGTCTGCCTCGCGCCGTCCCGGGCCGGTCTCCTCGAGATCGAGCCAGAACAGCTCCTGCGCCATCTCCCTGTAGCGGAAATCCGTAAGGATGACTGCGTCCGTCCGCGAGATCCACAGGCTGCAGTCGGCTCCGCTCCTTCCCGTGAGATACGAGACGTTCGCTTCGCCGATGACGTACAGCCCGTCCGCGTCTTCGCGGGCGAGGAGGCCGCGCAGGGCCTCTATCCTCCGCTCGAACCTATTTTTTGCCATCGTCCAGAGCTTCTCCGATCATGCCGTATATCTCGGTGATGATCTGATACAGCGAAAGCTCGCTCTGCATGAATTCCGCGGCGAGCGGGTCCATCATGACGATCTGCTGCAGAGACTGGACCTTCTTTATATCCTCCTCGGACGGCTGCTGGCCCATCATCTGGGCCGTCTGCAGCGCCATGCTCTGCTGCTTGAGATCGTCCAGCATCGCGGATACGGATTCGTTCGCGTCGATCTTCGCCTTGGCCGACATGTAGTTCTTGTACTGGTCGGTCTCCTTAAGCGATCTGACGAGCTCGTGGGCTATGTCGTATACGTTCTGCATCTTATCCTCCTAACAATCCATGAGGACGGGAAGGATTATAGGGCTCCTTCCCGTATTTTCGAATATGAAGCTCCTGAGCTTGCTCCTGAGCAGATCCCTGAGCGCGTTCCTGTCGTGCTTTCCCTCGTCGAGCGCGAACATGAGCGTCTCCTCGACGAGTATCTTCGCGTCTTCGAGCAGCTTGCCCTGATCCTTTACGTAAACGAATCCGCGCGTAATGATCTCCGGACCGCTCAGTATATCTCCGCTGACCCTGTCGAAGCTCGCCGCGATTATCACGAGCCCTGCCTCGGACAGGTACTTTCTTTCGTTGAGGACGGCGCTGCCGACGTCTCCTATGCCGTAGCCGTCGACGAGCACGTCGCCGGCGGGGACGGTCTCCTTAAGAACGCTGACCTTGTTCTCCGACAGCTCTATGACGCTGCCGTTCACGGCGCGGACTATCTTTTTCTCGTCCATGCCCAGGGACTTCGCGATCTCCTGATGAGCCATGAGGTGCTTGACCTCTCCGTGCACCGGCATGAAGAACTTCGGTCTGATGAGCGTATGGATGAGCTTCAGCTCCTCCTCGCACGCGTGGCCTGAGACGTGAGTCTCCGCGATGTCGTTGTATATGACGCGGGCGCCGAGCGATATCAGCGCGTTCACGACGTTCGAGACGCTCTTCTCGTTGCCCGGGACGGGCGAGCTGGACAGGACGACGGTGTCGCCCGGGCGTATCTTCACGTCGCGGTGCTCTCCCGAAGCCATCCTCGCCAGAGCGCTCATCGGCTCTCCCTGGCTTCCGGTGGTTATGACCACGAGCTCCGAATCGTTCACGTTCTTTATCTTCTTGAGATCCACGAGCGTGTTCGCCGGGATGTTCAGATATCCGAGGTCGGAGGCGATGTCGACCATGTTCTCCATGCTCCTTCCGGAGATGGCTACCTTGCGGCCGGTCCCGACGGCGATGTCGACGATCTTCTGTACCCTGTGGACGTTCGAGGAGAAGGTCGCGATGATTATCCTGCCGGAGATGCTCCTGAATATGTTGCCGAGCGATATGCCGACGTTCTTTTCAGACGGCGTGTAGCCCTTTCTGGCCGCGTTCGTGCTGTCGGCCATGAGCAGCAGCACGCCCTCGCTTCCTATCGCGGCGAGCCTGGCCAGATCGATCGGGCCGCCGTCCACCGGTGTATAGTCGACCTCGAAGTCTCCCGTATGGAATATCCTGCCCACGGGAGTGTCTATTGAATACGCGAGCGAATCCGCCACGGAATGCGTCGTATGGACAGCCTCGATGTCGAAGCATCCCAGGGAGAGCCTGTCTCCCGGAACGATCGTGCGCAGATCGCCCTTTATCTTGTGCTCGTCGAGCTTATGCTTTATAAAGCCGAGAGTGAGAGCCGTCCCGTAGATGGGAACGCTGAACTGCTTGAGCAGATACGGCACGGCGCCTATATGGTCCTCGTGTCCGTGCGTGATTATGACTCCCCTGAGCTTTTCGCTGTGATCGGCAAGATATGTGAAATCGGGTATGACCGTGTCGATGCCGAGCATCTCCTCCGAGGGGAAATCCATGCCGCAGTCGAGTACGACGATGTCGTCGCCGTATTCGAGCACCGTCATGTTCTTGCCGATCTCGTTGAGGCCTCCGAGCGGTATGATGCGGAGCTTGCCCGATCCCGCCGCCTGGGCCTTCCTTCCGCGCTGCCTTGAAGCCTTCGGCGCGGCAGCGACCTTCTGAGGCGCGGTCTTCTGCTGAGCGGCCGGAGCCTTCGCGGGAGCAGCCTTGACAGCGGCCGTCTTCGCCGCGTCGGAGCCGGATCTCTTCCTTCTCGTCTTTCCGGCGGACGACGGAGCCTTTTCGCTCTTCTTTTGAGGAGCGGCAGACTTCTGCGCTGCGGTCTTCTGCGAAGGGACCTGCTTCGCCTTTTTCGGCTGCGGCGCGGCCTGCTTCGCGGCGTCCGATCTCTTCGGGGTCTTTCCCGCGCGCCGGCGGCCGGCGCCTTCGGGATTGTTTCTGTGGGGCGCTTTGTAATCGCTGCGCGCGCCCTGAGCGTTGTTTATATCTTCCTTCTTTTCTGCCATAAATACCTCTATCCCTTGACGACGAGGTTGAGCAGCTTATCGGGGACCGCTATAGCCTTGACGATATTCTTCCCCTCCGTCAGCGCCTTTACCCTGTCGTCGGACATGACTGTCTGTGTGAATTCTTCCTTGGAAAGGCCCGCGGCGACGTTCAGCTTTTCCTTTACCTTGCCGTTTATCTGGACGACGATCTCTATCGTGTCCATCGCGAGGGCGTCCTCGCTGTACTGCGGCCAGGGCTGCTTATAGACGGGCTCGTTGAAGCCGAGCCCCTCCCACATCTCCTCGCAGATATGCGGAACGAACGGAGCGAGGAGCAGCACGAGCTTTTCGGCGGCGTCGCGCAGGAGCCCGAGGTTCACGTCGTCGAGCGACTTATACCTGTACATCTCGTTCACGAGCTCCATGACCGCGCTGATCGCGGTGTTGAAGTTGAACCTCTTGGAAATGTCGTCTGTCACGCGCTTTACCGCTGTATTGAGGATGCGGTTCAGCTGCCTGTCGTCGTCCGTCTCGACCCTGAAGACGGCGGGTATGCCCTTTGTGTCTTCGGCGAGATCGTATATGAGCCTGTAGACTCTTCCGAGGAATCTGTAGGAGCCCTCGACGCCCTTATCGCTCCACTCCAGCTCCCTTTCGGGCGGAGCCGCGAACAGTATGAAGAGCCTCGCCGTGTCGGCGCCGTATCTGTTTATGATCTCCTCGGGCGAGACGACGTTGCCGAGGGATTTCGACATCTTGCTTCCGTCCTTTAAGACCATGCCCTGGGTGAGCAGGTTCCTGAACGGCTCCTCGACGTCGCACATGCCGATGTCGTACAGGACCTTCGTGAAGAAGCGCGAGTACAGCAGGTGCAGTATCGCGTGCTCGACGCCTCCGATGTACTGGTCGACGTCCATCCAGTACGCGGCCTTCTTCCTGCTGAACGGCTCTTCGGCGTTCGAAGCGTCGCAGTAGCGCAGGAAGTACCAGGACGAATCCAGGAACGTGTCCATCGTGTCGACCTCGCGCTTCGCGGGCTTTCCGCAGCGCGGGCATACGGTGTTCACGAACGTCTTCGAGGTCGCGATCGGCGATTCGCCCTTGCCGGTGAACTCGACGTCGGTCGGGAGCAGCACGGGAAGGTTCTCGTCCTTTTCGGGGACCCAGCCGCAGTCGTCGCAGTATACCATCGGGATCGGGCAGCCCCAGTAGCGCTGTCTGGAGATGAGCCAGTCGCGGAGCTTGAAGTTGGTGGTGTTCCTCGCGAAGCCCTGGGCGCCGAAGTCCTCCTGCATGCGCTTTATGGCCTCGACGTTGTTGAGTCCGTTATACTTGCCGGAGTTTATCATCGTGCCTTCCGCCTCGAATGCGGCGGTGAGGTTGTCGATGTCTATATCGTCCCTGCCGGGATCGATCACGGGGATTATGTCGAGACCGAACTTCGTGGCGAACTCGAAGTCCCTCTGGTCTCCGAACGGAACGCCCATGACGATGCCGGTGCCGTAGCCCATGAGCACGTAGTCGGCAAGATAGAGCGGGACCTCCTTGCCGGTCGCGGGATTGATCACGTAGCGGCCGGTGAACTGGCCGGTCTTTTCCTTCGTCGTCGAAGTCCTTTCGATGTCCGTCTGGCGCTTCGCCTGCTCGATATAAGCGCGGCAAGCCTCCTCCTGCGGATAGCCCTTGATGAGCTCGTCGACGAGCGGATGCTCCGGGGAGATGACCATGAACGTCACGCCGTAGATGGTGTCTACTCGGGTCGTGAAGACGGTCATCTTTATGCCGCTGTCCTTGAGCGTGAAGTCGACCTCCGTGCCCTCGGAACGGCCGATCCAGTTGCGCTGCATCGTCTTGACCTTTTCGGGCCAGCCTTCGAGCTTGTCGATGTCGTCGAGGAGCCTGTCGGCGTAATCCGTTATCTTGAGATACCACTGGGAGAGCTTCTTCTTCGTCACAACGGCGCCGCAGCGTTCGCAGCAGCCGTCGACGACCTGCTCGTTGGCGAGCACCGTCGCGCAGGAGGGACACCAGTTGACGGGGTTCTCCTTCTTATAGGCGAGGCCCTTCTCCCAGAAACGGATGAATATCCACTGCATCCACTTGTAATAGTCTTCCTTGTAGGTGCAGACCTCCCTGTCCCAGTCGTACGAGAAGCCCATCTGGCGGAGCTGATGCTCCATCTCGGCGATGTTGGAGCTCGTCCATACTGCGGGATGCGAGCCGTTCTTTATAGCCGCGTTCTCCGCGGGAAGCCCGAACGAGTCGAAGCCGATCGGGTGAAGGACGTTGTAGCCGTTCATCACCTTGAACCTCGCGACGACGTCTCCTATGGAATAGTTGCGCACGTGCCCCATGTGGAGCTTTCCGCTGGGATAGGGGAACATCTCAAGGCAGTAAAACTTCTTCTTGCTCTCGTCTTCGGTGACGTGGAAGAGATCCTTCTCCTCCCATACCTTCTGCCACTTCTGCTCGATCGACTTAAAATCGTAAGACTCTTTCATTTGCTATTCTTCTCCCTCGTAATCTATTCTTACGCAGTCGCTCCAGATCTTCTCGATCTGATAGCGCTGCCTCTGTTCCTCCGTAAAGAGATTGACGATGATGTCGCCGTAATCCATCAGGATCCATCCGGAATCTCCCTTGCCTTCCACGCTGCGCACGAAGACGTCCTGCTCGGCGAGCTTGTCCTGGAGATCGTCGCAGAGCGACTGGAGCTGGCGCTTCGAGCCCGCGCAGGCGATCACGAAGAAATCCGCGAAGCCCGATTTTTCGCCGATATCGATGATGGTGATATCCACGGCCTTCTTGGAGCTGAGCAGCCCTGCGGCCGTCATGGCGAGTTCTCTGTTATCCATTTTCTTCTCCTTTGATCTTATGTTCGAGGTCCGCGATCGCCTCTTCGGAACGGCTGTCGAAGCTCAGTCCGAGGCTGCGGACATAATCCCTTG
The DNA here is from genome assembly GCA_016287035.1 of Bacillota bacterium. GTDB lineage: Bacteria > Bacillota > Clostridia > Peptostreptococcales > Anaerovoracaceae > UBA1764. Next base: position 11,814 of record JAEEVI010000166.1, on the reverse strand, counting down.
TATTTATCATCAGAGCGTACAGGCACCTGTCGAGATCGTCGTACATGAGCGCCCTGAGCTCCTCTATGCCGTCGAAGCTCCTTCCGGGCTCGAGGCTGTCGGCCACGTAGATGAGCTTTTCCAGTCTGCTCATCCCCGGCCGTCCGGTAGTATGCCATCTTATGGCGTTGACGATATCCTCGTCGAGAACGCCGAAATCGCTCTGTATGCGTTCGGCCGCCGCCGGTCCGTGCTCGAGGTTCCCGGCGTCTCTGCAGGCGTCGTGATAGATCGCCGCTATCTGCGCCTTGCGGACGTCCTCGCCGTACCTTTCGGCCAGCTTTTCAGCGAGCCGCAGCGTTCCGACCGTATGCCTGAACCTGCCCGGCTTGACGTTGCCCCTTACGAACTCCAGGAGCTTTCCGCGTATGTCCGTATAGATCTTCCGGCTCTCTATATATTCCCTTACGGGCTCCGGGACGAGGAACCTTATCGAGCCAGCCGTGTTCACAAGGTCGCGGATCTTCGTCGAGGATATCTCGAGCTCGGGTATGTCCTCGAGTCGTATATCCAGCGCGCCCTCTTCGCGGAGCTCGCGCGCGAGCTCTTCGGCGGCCGAAAAGTCGCTTCCGGGCCTCGTGCCTACGATGAACCTGAAGCGCGCGAGCAGCTCGCCGCTCCTGTGCCATCCGCGTATCCCGAGGAAGCTGTCGCAGCCGCATATGAAATACAGCTCGTCGCCCGGCAGCTCGCCGCTGAGCCTGCAGAGCGTGTCGTAAGTATACGAAGGCTCCGGGCGGAGCAGTTCGATGTCGCTGACCGAAAGACCCGCGCAGCCCGATACCGCGAGCTTCAGCATCTCGAGGCGGTCTTCTCCGGCGGCGGGCATCTCGTCCGTCTTGAACGGCGAGACGAAGGCCGGAACGAGCACGACCTCGTCGAGCAGCGCCCTGTCCTTTATCTGCTCCGCGAGTATCAGATGACCGTAATGAACAGGATCGAAGCTTCCGCCGAGGATGCCTATCTTCATCTCTCTTCCTTTACGATGTCGATCGCCAGCTCGTCGAGCTGCTGCCTGTCGACGACCGTGGGAGCGTCGGACATGATGCAGGCGGCGTTCTGGTTCTTCGGGAATGCCATCACCTGGCGGATGCTGTCCTCTCCGAGGAGCAGCATGGCCATCCTGTCGAGGCCGTAGGCGAGACCGCCGTGGGGCGGCGCGCCGTAGTTGAACGCGTCGAGGAAGAATCCGAACTTGATCTTGATCTGCTCTTCCGTGAGCTGCAGCACGTCGAATATCTTCTTCTGGAGCTTTCTGTCGTGTATCCTTATGCTTCCGCCGCCGAGCTCGACGCCGTTGAGCACTATGTCGTACGCGTCGGCCATTATCGAGGCCAGATCGCCCGTATCGAGCTTTGGTATATCCTCGCTCTTCGGCGAGGTGAACGGATGGTGCATCGCCATGAAGCGTCCTTCCTCGTCGGACCACTCGAACATCGGGAAGTCAACGACCCAGAGGAGCTTGTAATCGTCGTCCCTGAGCAGGCCGAGCTTTCCGGCGAGATCCCTTCTGAGGAAGCCGAGCGAGTTCCATACGATCTTTTCCGGTCCGCAGACGATGAGCACGAGGTCTCCCGTCTTCGCGCCGAAGACATCGCCGATCCTGCGCAGGGCGTCCTGATCGAAGAACTTCGAGACGGAGGACTTTATCTCGCCCTCCTCGAAGCGGATCCAGACCATGCCCTTCGCGCCGAAGGTCTTTATGGATTCCGTCATCTTGTCTATATCCTTGCGGCTGAACTTCTCAGAGCATCCGTCCATGTCGATGCCCATGACCCTGCCGCCCGCGGCCAGCGCGTCCGTGAACACGCCGAAGCCGCTGTCCTTTACGGCGTCAGCGAGGTCGCGCAGCTCGAATCCGACGCGCAGATCCGGCTTGTCCGAACCGTAGCTGTTCATGGCGTCGATCCACTTGAGGCGTTTGAACGGTCTTTCGATCTCGACTCCGAGCAGCTGCTTGAATACCCTCTGCAGATATCTCTCCTGGATGTCGATGATCGTGTCCTGATCGACGAAGGACATCTCAAGATCTATCTGGGTGAATTCCGGCTGGCGGTCGGCGCGCAGGTCCTCGTCGCGGAAGCACTTGGCTATCTGCATGTAGCGGTCTGTCCCGCCGAGCATGAGGAGCTGCTTGAAGATCTGCGGCGACTGCGGGAGCGCGTAGAACTTGCCGTGGTTGACGCGGCTGGGGACGAGGTAGTCCCTGGCGCCCTCGGGAGTGGGCTTTGCGAGCATAGGTGTCTCCACCTCCGTGAAGCCCTCCTCGTCGAAGAAGTCCCTGGTGAGCTTGCACAGCCTGTGGCGGAACGCGAGGTTCCTCTGCATCGAGGGCTTGCGAAGATCGAGATATCTGTATTTGAGGCGGAGATCCTCCGACACGTTGTCGTCGTCCTTTATGTAGATAGGGGGAGTGTCGGCTTCGGAGTAAATTATCATCTCCGAGGCGAGCACCTCGATATCGCCCGTGGGAAGCGCGGGATTCTTCGACTCCCTCTCCCTTACGGTCCCCTTTACGCCGATGACGTATTCTCCGCGCAGCGCGTTCGCCTTTTCGAGCAGCTCCGCGGGAGCGTCGTCGCCGAATACTATCTGCGTGATGCCTGTCTTGTCGCGGAGATCGACGAATATGAGCGCGCCGAGGTTCCTCTTCTTCTGCACCCAACCGTTGAGCGCCACGGACGCTCCCTCGTCGCTCTTTCTGAGCTCTCCGCACATATGTGTTCTCTTGTAAACTGTTTCCATGATGTTCCCCCTGAGGTCTCTATTCCGCGGCCAGGCGCTGCGCGAGCTCGTCGAACGGGAGCTCCTCCTGCGCCGAATTCTCCATGTCGCGAAGTATCGCGACGCCCTTTTCGATCTCGTTGTCGCCGATGACGACGGCGTAGCGCGCGCCGAGCCTGTCGGCGTATTTCAGCTGCGCCTTGAGTCCTCTTTCCATCGGATCGGATACGACCCTGCAGCCTTTGGCGCGGAGCTCCTGCGAGAGCTTCAGCCCGGCCGCCTTCGCGGCCCCGCCCATTATCGCTACGAAGACGTCGCATCTGTCGGGATGCGGTATCTCTATGCCGTTGGCCTCCATCACGAGCAGAAGCCGCTCGATGCCGAGACCGAAGCCGACGCCCGGCGTGGGAGGTCCTCCGACCTCGCCGATAAGATCGTCGTATCTTCCTCCGCCGCAGACCGTGCCCTGCGCGCCTATGTCCTCGGACACGATCTCGAAGGCGGTCTTCGTATAGTAATCCAGGCCTCTTACGATCCCCGGATCGATCTCGTAGCTGATGCCCATCGCCTGCAGATCCTTCTGGAGCTCATCGAAAGCGGCGCGGCAGTCGTCGCAGAGATAATCGAGCATCTTCGGTGCCCCGGCGCAGTAGCTCTGGCATATCGGAGACTTGCAGTCGAGTATGCGCATCGGATTGCGCTCGAACCTGTCCTTGCAGGTATCGCAGAACTGATCGAGGTTCGGGCGCAGGAAGTCCTGCAGGACCTTTCTGTATTCCGCGCGGCATTTCGGGCAGCCGATGCTGTTTATATGCAGCTTGAGGCTCTTTATTCCCAGGCCCGTGAGGAAGTCCATCGCAAGAGCTATGACCTCGGCGTCTGCCATCATCCCCGAGGCTCCGAAGCACTCGACTCCGAACTGGTGGAACTGGCGCTGGCGGCCCTTCTGCATCTTCTCGTACCGAAAGCACGGCGTTATGTAATAATACCTGGCCGGCATCTGCTCGGCGTAGAGCTTGTTCTCTATGAACGAGCGGACCACCGGAGACGTCCCCTCGGGCTTGAGGGTGAGGCTCCTTTCAGCGATCTCGAACGTGTACATCTCCTTCTGCACGACGTCCGTAGTATCGCCGATGCCGCGCTTGAACAGCTCCGTGTGCTCGAACATCGGGGTGCGTATCTCCGTGTATCCGTATGACGCGCAGACCCTGCGGAATCTGTCCTCGACGAACTGCCACCTGTAAACGTCCCTGGGCAGTATATCCTTGGTGCCCTTGGGCATGCTTATATTCATAAAAACCCTTTTTCCTTTCTTTCGATCATCTCGCCGACCCGGTCGATGTATATCTCGTAGTTCGACACGTTGGGAACGCGTTCTATCCTGTTCTCCGCGCCGAAATAGACCTTCGATATGCCTCCCGCTCCGAGAGCCAGTATGCTCAGGTCCTCCTCCATTATCCTTATATTATACACACTGGCACCGCCCTCTTGGCAATAGCCAACGTTCTCAAAATTTCCGGCCATGTGCTTTTGTCTATAAAGATAGTACGGTCTGTAGCCCGCGCGGGCAAGCATTTTTTGACCGCGGCCGAGCATCTCGCGCACGTTTCCGGCCTGCCGCAGCGCGAGTCCGGCGTCCTCGTCGATGAGGCGCGAAGCCCTCTTGACGGCGAGCGTGTGGACCGTTATGTCCTGCGGAGAGAGCTCTATGATCCTCGCAAGGCTCGCTTCGAAATCGTCCGGATCCTCTCCGGGAAGCCCCGCTATCAGATCGGCGTTGATCTTCCCCTTATAGCTGCTCTTCGCCAGCGCGAAGGCCTCCTCAGTCTGAGCGACCGTATGCGACCTTCCGATCGCGTCGAGCGTGCTCTGCTTCATCGTCTGGGGATTTATGCTGATGCGGCCGGCGCCGTATCTTTCGATAAGAGCGAGCTTTTCCGCCGTTATCGTGTCGGGACGTCCGGCCTCGACAGTCCATTCCTTCGTGCGCTCCGAAAAGAACGCGTCACGGACGGATGACAGCAGAAGCTCGAACTCCTCGCAGTCGAGGCTCGTGGGCGTTCCTCCGCCGATGTATATCGACTCCGCGTACATGCCCTTTCTGTCCATGATCGACTTCACCGCGTCTATCTCGCGCAGCAGAGCCCGCATGTACTTTACGGACGCTTCCTTCGTGAATCTGTTTGAGGTGAACGAGCAGTAGAGACATCTCGTCGGGCAGAACGGTATGCCGACGTAAACGCCGGCTGCCTCCGGAGAACCGTCCATGGGCGTTTCGAGCTGCGTCCTTCTGACCTCGCGGAGCAGCGCGATCTTTTCTTCCGAAACGAGATAATCGCGGCGCAGGCTCTCCTCCGCCTTTTCGCTTCCGAGGCTCCTGCACAGTTCCGAATAAAGCTTTCCCGGGCGCACGCCGATGAGTATGCCCCAGTCCTGCTCCTTTCCCGTCCTTTCGCTCAGAAAAGCGTAGAGACGGCGCTTCATGGCATTCTTGTCTGTCCCCGAAAGCTCGAGATCGCATTCGGCCGAAGACCCGCCGCACGTCATGGAAAGATCCGAAGCCGGCAGGAACATCTTGCCGAGCTCCGACAGTTCATAGATATCCTTCTCGGTGGGGACCTTTATCCTGTACAAAAGGGATTGTACCTCTTTTCGAATCCTATCGTAGTCTCGCCCTCGTGTCCGGGGAGAACGCGCGTATCGTCGGGGAGAGCGAAGAGCTTGTTCTTTATCGAGTCCATGAGCTCGCTGTAGCTTCCCGTCTCGAAATCCGTCCTTCCGACGGACAGCTGAAACAGCGTGTCGCCGCTGAACAGCACGCCTTCCGCGAGTATGCACACGCCGCCCTTCGTGTGGCCCGGAGTCGCGATGAACCTGTAGGTTATCCCGCCGAACTCCAGCTCCATACCGTCGTAGGCCCAGACGTCGGCGACGATGCCGCCCTTGCCCTTGCTCATGTGGCGGTCGTAGAGCAGCTTTTCCTCTTTTTTGCCGGCGACGACCTTTATCTCCGGGTACCGAGCCTTCAGCGCGTCGATACCTCCGGTGTGATCGCCGTGGCCGTGCGTCAGGAAGATGTAGCCGGGCTTCAGACCGGCGTCTTCGATGAGGGAGAACAGAGAAGAGTTGTCACCGCCTGGATCGACGATAACACAATTTATGTCACCCTCCTTATTTACTATGTAACAATTGGCGCTCAGCACGCCGAGGCATGTCTGTCTTATCTCCATATCTATCCGTTTGCCCTGTAGACGTCCGCGACGCCCCTTACCTGCCTGAATCTGCTCTGAAGCTTTTCTATGTCGTTCGTGTTCGATATCGAAAGCGTTATATCTATCGTCGAGGAGCCCGCCTTATCCGTCTTGCACGTCAGCGCGACTATGTTGACGTCGCAGTCCTCGCAGACTCTTGACACGTCGGCCATAAGGCCCTTTCTGTCTTCGGCGAGGATGCTCAGGGAAGCGTCGAAATACATCTCGCCGTCCTCCTCGTTGAGCTCCCAGTCCACGTCTATGAGCCTGCCCTGCTCCGCCTCCGGCATCGCGAGTATGTTGACGCAGTCCTTCCTGTGCACGGAAACGCCGCGGCCCTTTGTCGTATAGCCGATGATCTCGTCGCCGGGCACCGGGTTGCAGCACTTGGCGAAGTGGATCAGCAGATTGTCGACGCCTTTTACCGTGACTCCTCTAGTCTTTTCCGGACGGTTCTTCGCCTTCTTAATCCTGCCGGCTTCCACCATCTCCTGATGCTTCAGCTCGGCCTGCTTTTCGGCGTGGTAATAGCCCGCGCACAGCAGCAGCGTGCGGTTCAGCGCCGAGCCTCCGAAGCCCGCGGATATGAACATGTCGTCCAGCGTGCTGAAGCTCTGCGCCTTCTGCGCCTTGTCCAGATATCTGTTTATGAGTATCTGCTCCGGATCGTAGCCCTTGCGCCGGGCCGCCTTTTCCAGAGCCTCGCGCCCCCTGTCGGCGTTGGCGGACTTGTTCTCCTTCTTGAGGAACTGGCGTATCTTCGTTTTGGCGGAGCTCGTCTTTACGATCTTGAGCCAGTCAGTGCTCGGACCCTTGGAATTCGGGTTCGTAATGATCTCGACGATCTCGCCGTTCTTGAGCTCGTAGTTTATCGGGACCATCTTGCCGTTGACCTTGGCCCCTACGCACTGGTTCCCTATCGCCGAGTGTATCTTGAACACGAAATCTATCGGCGTGGAACCTGCGGGAAGCTCCATAACGTCGCCCTTGGGCGAGAAGACGAACACCTGGTTCGAGAACAGGTCCATCTTTACGGCCTCGACGAACTCCTGCGAGCTGTCTATCTCGTTCTGCCATTCCAGAGTCTGGCGCAGCCACGCGAGCTTCACCTCTTCGTCGTCGTGCTCGATGCCCTCCTTGTACTTCCAGTGGGCGGCGATGCCGTATTCCGCGACGAGGTGCATCTCCCTGGTGCGTATCTGGATCTCGAAGGGCTCGCCGGAGCTGCCGATGACGGTCGTGTGGAGCGACTGGTACATGTTCGGCTTCGGCATCGCTATGTAGTCCTTGAAGCGCCCCGGTATCGGCGTCCACATAGTGTGGACGATGCCGAGCACCGCGTAGCAGTCCTTTACTGTATCTACGATTATGCGCACGGCCGTCAGGTCGAAGATCTCGTTCAGCTCCTTGTTCTGGAACTTCATCTTCTTGTAGATGCTGTAATAGTGCTTTGACCTGCCGTAGACCTCGTACTTTATGCCCGTCTCCGCGAGCGCGTCGTTTATGCCGCCTATTATGCGTTCGATCGCCTGGCTGTACCTGGCGTTGTGCTCCTTCATCTGCTCATCGAGCATCCGGTAGGCTTCCGGCTCGAGATTCTTGAACGCTATGTCCTCAAGCTCGAACTTGAAGCGGAACATGCCCAGGCGCGCGGCAAGCGGCGCGTATATCTCGAGCGTCTCCCGGGATTTCTCGCGTATCTTGCTCGGCGTCATGTACTCGATCGTGCGCATGTTGTGGAGCCTGTCGGCGAGCTTGATTATGAGGACCCTTATGTCCTTGCTCATCGCCAGGAACATCTTGCGGATCGTCTCCGCCTGGCGCTCCTCCTTGCTCTCGTACACGAAGGACGTCAGCTTTGTGACGCCGTCGACGATCAGAGCGATCTCGGGACCGAACTCCTCCCGGACGTCGTCCACGGTATACTTCGTATCCTCGACGACATCGTGAAGTATGCCCGCCGCGATGCCGACGCTGTCGATGCCGATCTCGGCGAGTATCTTCGCGACGGCCATCGGATGGACTATGTACGGCTCCCCTGACCTGCGCCGCTGCTCCTTATGAAGTTCTTCGGCTCTCGCGTACGCCCTGCTTATGAGATCCACGTCGTAGTGCGAATTGTACGAGAGCAGTTCCTCGATGAATTTATCCATAAAAACTTGCAGCAATTAAAGTAAAACAAGGCATGTGCCGTCTTCGCACATGCCCTGCGGGTCTTTAGGAACCTTGCTATTCGAACTCTTTGACAGCCTCGGCGGCCTCCTGGGCAGCCTCGTCCACTAGTTCGACGGTCTCCGAGATCTCTTCCTTTATCTCTTCCGCGGCTTCCGTGACGGCCTCCGCGACCTCTTCCTTCGCGCCGAGCTTCTTTATGTTCTTGGGAGTAGCTCTCTCGGGCTCTGCGGACTGCTTCTGAGCCTTCGCGTCCGAAGAAGGCTGGTCTTCCTTTCCGAGGACCCTGCCGATGGCGGACCTTGTGAACTCGAGCTTCGTCTGCGCAGCGGAAGTAGCGATCGTGACCCTGTCGTCCTTGATGCGTACGACCTTGCCGATGACGCCTCCGATGGTTATGATCTCGTCTCCAACCTTGAGGTTGTCGCGCATGAGCTTGTCTTCCTTTTCCTTCTTCCTCTGGGGACGGATAAGGATGAAGTACATGACCGCGAGGAGCGCGATCATAATGAACAATGAAGAAGTATTGCTGTTCATTTAGAACCTCCTTGAAATATATAACAAAAATATTATACATTATAACTGCGCAAAATCAAATTGTTTTTAAGGCTCACGGGCAGGGATTTTTGGACCGCGCATCGCGCTTCTTTCCGTACCGCTGCGGGCGCGTTTCGGATTGATTTCGGCATCCCCCCGTGATACACTATTTGAGCATGCCGGCGTGATGGAATTGGCAGACGTACCGGACTCAAAATCCGGCGGTGGCGACACCGTGCGGGTTCGACCCCCGCCGCCGGCACCATCTTGACACGCATCCGTGAGGCTGCGTGTTTTTCAGTAAGAAAGGACATAAAGGCAAGGCCTGCCGGGGTATCGGAAATGAAGAGACTGATGATAGCGATCGTTTTGCTGGCGTTCGCGCTGAGCGGCTGCGGCTCATCCGCGGGAAACGCAGCTCAGACCGCCGGGCGCGAGATCCTGGCGATCTACTCCTGCCCGAACACACAGATCATCACAAACGAAGACGGCTCAAAGGAAACGGCGGATACGGTGATATACCTTTTTAAGGATCTCTCCTACACGCAGTATGTGAACCACGAAAACAGGTACGAGATCTACTCCGAAGGGACCTTCGAGGTCAATTTCGACTGGAACGAAAAAGGCTGGCAGTACGCGACGCCTCATATCCTCACGGTCCACGCCGACAGGCTGCATCAGGCTGGACACAAGCTCAAAAAAGCCGATCTGACATACGACGTCGATCTGGACAAAGTGAGCGATCACTGCCTTTACCCGGACAACGTCCGCACCGACCTGACCCTCGTCGCCGCGTTCATGCAGGTCGATAAGCAGAAGCTCGTAAAGCGGGACGGCAGCGAGGAATATCTGCCGACGATGTGGTTCTACTACGACGACGGGACCTTCCAGCAGTACGCGCTGTACGACGAAAAGGAAGACGTGCTGTTCAGCACGGGAGAATACAGTCTTTCGGGCGGAGGCTTCGCGGATCCCGAAGCCGTGCTGACGATCCACAGAAACCAGAAGTATCAGGACGGGACCGGCCTTTCGGCGTACGATTCCACGCACGATTACGTGATCGGCGGCCTGGATTTCATACGGATCTACCCGGAGATGTCCGATTAAAGGAAACGCAAAAAACCGCTTTTCAGCGGTTTTTTTGATGCGTTCATGACGCGCGCTATTCCCTACGATCCGCTGATCTCGTTCAGCGGAAGGATGTCGAACCTCGTGACCGAAACGATGTTCGTAGGATCCTTTATCCTCAGCGTCACGTGATACGCGCCGTCGCTGTACACGACCTCGACCTTCGAGCGCAGATCGTACTTCGAATACGCCGCGCTGCTCATGAGAAGATGGCCGCTCAGCGATCCTCCGTTCTCTGCGCCGAGCAGCAGCTCGCCGTAGCCGTCCGGAGCCTTGGATATCCTGTGGTCGTCCGACACGCGCACGGAATAGAAGCTGCAGTAATCCTGCTCTATGCCGTAGGTCCTCGGGATAAAGCTCTCCAGCCCGCCGTCGTCCGCGATGTTGACGGTCTGCGCGTTGGCGAGCTCGCTGGTGATTATGTTCGTGAGGGAGCTCGCCAGCATCTTCTCCGAGGAGAGGATCATCGACTGGCGGTACTGCCTGACGGCGAGATGGATGCCGCTTACGACGATCGAGCCTGCGATCAGCATGATGATCATGGCGACCATCATCTCGGCGATCGAAGCTCCCCCGCTTCTTTTCAGTTTTCTCCGCAGCGTATCGCTAATCGGCTTTTTCATAGTATATGTACCCGTTTTCCGTAGTATGGACAGCTACCGGGACCTCTTCGGGAAGCTGCGTTTCGTACCGGATATACGCCGTGCCGGACGAAGCGGCGCCCGCCCTTTCCGTTCTGAAGGCGACGTCGTCGCTTTTTAGGGACGCGTTTATCCTGGCAGACGTCACTATCGCGCCCGTGAGCAGCATGATCGCGAGAGAGGCGATCAGCAGCGCGACGAGCGTCTCGGCGATGGATTCGCCCCTGCTTTGCCTGAGCTTTTTCATTTCGCGCCTCCTGTCGTGCTGAGCTGTACGCCGTCCCACTTGTAGACGGTCACGGAAGTCGTTACGGTCTTATCCTCCTCGGGAACTGTATGCGTGCTTATCACGGCCGTCGGGACGGTCTTCATCCACGCCGTAAGATAGACCTTCTGCGTTCCGCCGGACTCGGTGACGACGCCTGTCATCTTGTACGGGTCTGTCGCGTCCTCGTAGCTGCCTGAAGGAGGATTGACGCTGAAGCTGAACTCGCATTCAGCGCCGTTCAGCTCGATCGTGAGCCCGCGCTCCGGCGCGTCGGGGAACGTCTCAAGATCCCTGATGACGGACAGCAGGACCCTTCCCATGTGTCCGGAAGTATCGTAAAACGTCTCTGTCTCGTCCGACGGCTCCTCGCCAGTAACTACCGTCTGCACCGTGGTGACGGTCACGTCGGACTCCTTTATACAGTCGGCGATCAGCCTCGCCGCCGAACTGACGGCGAGATTCTCTCTCTGCCACTCTCCGTCGCTGCGCACGCTCTTTACGCCGGTGACGGCCGCGTTGAGCATGACGATCGCGGCCATGGAGGCTACGAGAAAGAGCAGCAGCGCTATGGCCGCGGAAGTTCCGCGCTCGCTCCTAAGCTTTCTCATCAGGCGCCCTCACCTTCCCCGGATCCGCCGGATGCCGGCGCGTTTTCAGCTGTAAGGACGTATATGGCGTTCGTGACAGGGTCTTTTACCCTCACGGTGAGCGTAACTGCGCCGCTGTAGCCGTCCGTGCTGTTAACGAGCACGGGCAGAAGCATGTATTCTCCGGAGACCGACGCCGCGGAAGGATCGGCGAGGCTCACCTCGTACTGGCCGGAGGGCGACGCGCTGTAGCCCGCCAATACGAACTGCGGAAGGTCTCCGTCCGAGAAAGGCGCGAACAGGAAGAACCCGGAGCCGCCCGGAAGCTCGAGCGGGAGCGATTCCGCCTGGCCCGTCGAGCCGGCCGGGGAGCGCTCCGCCGCGCTGCAGCGCCTGTTTCCTATAAGGCCGATCTCTCCGATGGTCTTGGTGGGAACAAACAGCGTGGCCTTGAACGTCCTGCCGTT
>JAEEVI010000165.1 GCA_016287035.1 Bacillota bacterium | reverse complement strand
GATGCAAAAGGCCACTGACGTCTGTCAGTGGTCTTTTTTGTGGTGCGGTCTAATGGACTTGAACCATCACGGTGTTACCCATACGGCCCTCAACCGTACGCGTCTGCCAATTCCGCCAATACCGCGTGTCAACATTAGAGATATTACCACTAAGGGGCTTTTTTGTAAAGCGTTTTTTGCTATTTTGATCCGCGTTTTTTTACAGCAGCTCCGCGAGCCTCATAACGTAGAGCGCGAGCAGGTGGGCGGGGTAGACGGCGTAGAGCGCCACGCGCAGGATCATGCCGTTCGGGCCTCTCCGCTCGTTGTACAGCCAGATGACCGGCAGCGCGAGCAGGGCGAAGGCCTCTCCGGAGACCGGATACTGCAGGCCGCCGAGCGTCACGTACACGATGCTCCCCGTGCTGATGAAGAACGCTATGTAGAACAGGACTGCCGTCTGGAGCAGCTTTCTGTACTTTACGTGGCCGGATACGTAGAACGCGATTATCATTATGATCCCGCAGCCGCCGTAATCGAAATTGTACAGATCCGTGAACCAGTAGGCGGCGGCGCCGAGAGCGAGCATGACGATCCCGTCGAGCATCAGGTTCTCGTAGCGTTTGCGCAGGTATTCCAGCAGAAGGATGATGAGGAGCCCGATAAAGAGCGTACCCATCACGCTCTGATGTCCGAGGCTGAAGAGAGTCTTGTATCTGTACAGGTCGTAGCACGGCTCGGCGATCAGCGTGAATATCGCGAACCTGCGGATATAGAGCACCCTGTCGGACGTATTGACGCAGCCCTCCGACAGCAGGAACGCGAATATGGCAAAGGAGAACCATCCGAGCGCTTCAAGCCCGTCGTAGCCGTACCCTTTAAGATAGCCGACGCTGCCGCATACCATGGATATGAATCCGAGTATGCGCAGCGCCAGAGAGTTTATTCCGATTTTCTTGTTCCTGATATCCGTCATAGTATGGGAATGCCGTTGTCCCTGCAGACGGTGTGAGTCTCTTCGTCCCAGACTGCCGACTGGACTTCGCCGATGTGCGCGGCTCCGAGCAGCATCATGCAGAGCCTGCTCTGTCCGATGCCTCCGCCGATCGTGTAGGGGAGCTCGCCCGCGAGCAGCGCCTTGTGGAACGGGAGACTGCGCCTGTCATCGCAGCCCGCGATCGACAGCTGCCTGTCGAGGCTCTCAGGGGAGACCCTTATGCCCATGCTCGAAAGCTCGAACGCGATGCCGAGCACGTTGTTCCAGACGAGGATGTCGCCGTTGAGATCCCAGTCGTCGTAGTCGGGAGCGCGCCCGTCGTGGGGCTTGCCGCTTGCCAGAGCTCCGCCGATCTTCATTATGAAGGTCGTATGGTGATCCTTAAGATACGCGTTCTCGCGCTCCTTGGAGGTCTTTCCGGGGAACATGTCCTCGAGCTCCTGCGAGGTTATGAAGCTGACGTTCCTGTCCATGAAGGGCAAGGCGCGCAGCTGGGGATATTTTTTCCTGAGCTCTATCTCCGTGTCGCAGATCGCTTCGACTATCGCGCAGACGGTGTCCTTAAGATACGCTTCCGTGCGGTCCTCTTCGTTTATGACCTTTTCCCAGTCCCACTGGTCGACGTACACCGAGTGCAGGTTGTCGAGCTCCTCGTCGCGCCGTATGGCGTTCATGTTGGCGTAGAGCCCGTTCCCGGGATAGTAGTCGTAGTTCTTCAGCGCCTGGCGCTTCCATTTGGCGAGGGAATGCACCACCTGGCAGGTGCGGCCGTCCTCCTTGATATCGAAGCTGACGGGCCTTTCGACGCCGTTAAGGTCGTCGTTGAGACCTGTTCCGGCCTCGACGAACAGAGGCGCCGACACTCTGTTGAGGTTGAGCGCTTCGCTGAGCTTCTCTTCGAATATCGTGTGGATAGTGCCGATCGCCTTCTGCTTATCGTACAGATCCAGCAGGGGACGGTATCCTTCGGGGATGAATATGCTGCTCATATTTTACCTCTTGCGTTACGCCAGGAGCTTTTCCACGGTCGCGATCCTCGCGCTGAGAGTGAATATCTCCATGGCCTTGTCGAGCTCTTCGGGCGACGGATACGTCGGCGCTATGCGCAGGAACGCGTCGTCCGGATCGTTATGATAGGGATGAGTGGCTCCCGGAGGAGTCATCGTGACGCCGGCCTCCTTGCAGAGCTTGTGGATCCTCGCGGCGCAGCCGGGAACGGCTATGAACGTTACGAAATAGCCGCCGTCGGGCTTTACCCAGGACCCGGCGTTCCTGCCGGAGAGCTCTCTGTCGAGCGCGTTGAGCACGGCGTCGAACTTGGGACGCAGCTTCGCCGCGTGCCTGTCCATGAGCTTGTCGATGTTCTCGACCTTTCCGTCGAAGAACTTTACGTGGCGCAGCATGTTGACCTTGTCCCAGCTGATGCTCTCGTTGGCGATCTGCTTCTCCGTGAACTTTACGTTGTCCTCGGACATGCACATGAACGATACGCCCGCGCCGGGGAAGGTTATCTTGGAGGTGGAGCCGAACATGTACGCCCTGTCGGGGTGGCCGGCCTTCTTGCATTCCTCGAGAAGGTTGAGCACGGGGACGTCCTTGTATACGTAGTGATGCAGATAAGCGTTGTCCCAGAAGATCCTGAAGTCCTTCGCCGCGGTCTCCATCTGAGCGAGCTGGCGGACGGCGTCGTCGCTGTAGCAGCCGCCGTACGGGTTCGTGTACTTGGGAACGCACCAGATGCCCTTTACGGTCTCGTCCTTTACGAGCTCGCGGATCTGATCCATGTCCGGGCCCCATTCGGTGAGCGTTACGGGGATCATCTCTATGCCGAGGTATTCGCAGATCGAGAAGTGCCTGTCGTATCCCGGAACGGGGCAGAGGAACTTGATCTTGTCATATCTGCACCAGGGCTTTTCGCTTCCGAGCACGCCGGTGAGCATCGCCCTGACGACGCAGTCGTACATGATGTTGAGCGAGGAGTTGCCGCACACGATCGTCTCCGCGGCCGTCACTCCCATATATTCGCCGAAAAGGCGCCTGGCCTCTGGGATGCCGAGGAGCCCGCCGTAGTTGCGGACATCCGATCCGTCTTCGGCCTTGCAGTCTTCCGCCGTCTTGAGGTTGCCGAGCATGGGCATGGAGAACTCCAGCTGATCCGGATTGGGCTTTCCGCGCGCCATGTTCAGGTTGAGCTTGAGATCCTGATAATCCCTGTACTTT
>JAEEVI010000164.1 GCA_016287035.1 Bacillota bacterium | reverse complement strand
GCTCGACGTATCGCCTTCATATCTGATGACAGGCGTCGTAAAGAGCAGCCTCGACAGGAATATGAATTCTCTTACGGATCTTTACGATAAGGCCACGCCCTTTCAGCTGAGGTTGATATCCTCTATCATCAAAGCAGCTCTGGAGACCTGAAAAAAAATAAGTTGATATTTTTAGCACTCACCTCTTGACAGTGCTAACAACAGGTGTATAATACAGGTGTAATCAAGGAACGGATACTTTAAATACATAACTAAAGTTCCGTTAATAAATGATCAGACCAATAGGTATTGATATATAAAAGGGAGTGATCATTATGTTGATGCCTACACTGTTTACAAGAAACTTTTTCGATGATGCGTTCGATCCGTTCTATCACGGACACCGCGCGGAGAACAGCAACGGTCTCATGAGGACCGACATAAAAGAGACGAACACAGGCTACGAGCTCGCCATCGACATGCCGGGCGTAAAGAAGGAAGACCTCAAGGCCGAGCTGAAGGACGGTTACCTCACGGTAAGCGCCGTAACCAACAAGAGCAACGATCAGAAGGACGAGGAAGGCACGTATATCTGCCGCGAACGCTACTACGGCAGCTTCAGCAGAAGCTTCTACGTAGGCAGCGAAGTCACGCAGGAGGATATCAAGGCCACGTTCGAGAACGGTACGCTCAAGCTCACGGTACCTAAGAAGGAAGCCCTGCCGCAGCACGAGGAGAACCACTACATCGCCATAGAAGGCTGACGCAGGTCCGCCGGAAAAATATAAGGCACCCTTTCGGCTCCCGGAACAAAAAGTTCCGGGAGCTTTTCTTTGTTTCTTTGACAAATCCCCTCCGGTGTTTATAATAATTGCATAGAATCAGGGAAGAAACGCATGCCGGACGTTTCCGGCAGGAGGAGAAATGAGCAGTTTCAGGGATTTTTTAAAGAGAAAAGACATAGAGATATCGGCTAAGCGCTACGGCATCGACGCTCTGAGCGCCATGGCGCAGGGATTGTTCTGCACGCTTCTCATAGGTACGATACTCAACACGCTCGGAACGCAGCTCCACATCGCGTTCCTGGCTGAACCCATATATCAGTCCGCGACGGCGAGCTACACCATCGGAGGCTTCGCCTCGGCGATGGTAGGCCCGGCGATGGCGGCCGCGATCGGATACGCGCTCCACGCGTCGCCGATGGTGCTGTTCTCGCTCATTCCTGTAGGATACGCGACGAACGTGATGGGCGGAGCGGGCGGACCGCTCGCGGTCCTGGTAGTCGCGATCGTAGCCGCGGAATTCGGAAAAGCCGTTTCGAAAGAGACCAAGGTCGACATAATCGTGACGCCGACCGTCACGATACTCATAGGGATCCTTCTCGCATCGCTCATAGCGAAGCCGATAGGCGCCGCGGCGTCCTACATCGGAAAGGTCATCATGTGGGCGACGGAGCTTCAGCCGTTCCTCATGGGCATACTCGTATCTGTCATCGTGGGCGTCGCGCTGACGCTTCCCATCTCCTCTGCCGCGATATGCGCGGCGCTCAGCCTTACGGGGCTGGCCGGAGGCGCTGCCGTTGCCGGCTGCAGCGCGCAGATGATAGGCTTCGCGGTCATGTCGTTCTACGAAAACGGCGTAGGCGGACTCGTCTCTCAGGGGCTCGGGACCTCGATGCTCCAGATGCCGAATATCGTCAGGAATCCGCGCATATGGATCGCTCCTACACTCGCGTCCGCGATAACAGGGCCGATAGCGACCTGCGTATTCGGTATGACGATGAACGGCACGGCCGTATCCTCCGGAATGGGGACCTGCGGCCTCGTGGGTCAGATCGGAGTCTACACGGGTTGGCTGAACGAGATAGAGGCGGGAACGAGAACGGCTGTGACGGCATTCGACTGGGTCGGGCTCATCCTTATCTGCTTCGTTCTTCCCGCGGTCCTCAGCACCGTGTTCTGCAGGATCGAAAGAAAGCTCGGCTGGATCAAGGACGGCGACCTGAAGCTGAACTGATCCGCCGGCGAACAAAAAGGCCCGCATATCGCAACGGTGAAGCGCTTCCGCTAACGGGGGCCCCGCAGCGGTCCTAAACTCCGGCTTCGCGAGGCTCGCCGGTCGTTAAGGACCGGCGCCCCCGACCATCACCTTATGCGATACGCGGGTCTTCCATGTTACTCGGCTTCACGCTGGGACCTTCTCCGGAAGAACAGATACAGCACTATCCCGGCGGCGAACAGGCAGATGCTTATCACCTGCGCCTGGCGGAGGCTGCCTATCATGAGGCTGTCCGTACGCAGCCCCTCCACGAAGAACCTCTCGAAAGAGTAAAGGATCAGATAAAGAGAGATGATCTGCCCTCTGAACTTCTTATGCCCCTTAAGGTCGAACCACAAAAGGAACAGGAAGATCAGCAGGCACCATATCGATTCGTACAGGAAGGTCGGATGCACGAGCTGACCGTCGACCTCGATCGCCCATGGCAGATCCGTCACGGTTCCGTGCGCCTCGCTGTTGAAATAGTTTCCCCAGCGCCCTATCGCCTGCCCGAGCGCGATGCTCGGCGCGCAGATGTCGATC
>JAEEVI010000163.1 GCA_016287035.1 Bacillota bacterium | reverse complement strand
TACACTCTTTCCATACCGCCTCTCACGTATACCATACCGCCGGCTGGGGCGGTATGGTATACGTGAGAGGCGGTATGGTATACGTGAGCGGCGGTATCGAGGACGTGAGCGGCGCCTGATAGACGGGCTGCGGCTGCACGTAGACGGGCTGCGCGGGCTGTACGGGCGCTGCCGGCTGAGGCTGCTGGACGTATACGGGCTGGCCGTACGCGGGCGGTATGTATACCGTCTGCTGGGGAGGCGCCGTCCAGACGCTCGAAGGCATGGTCCAGGCGAGGTTCGGAGTCTGCCTGGGCTGCTGCGCCTGGGGCTGTGGCGGCGCGGTATATACGGGAGCTTCGGGCTGAGGCGGCGCGTACGTCTCCTGCGGCATGCGCGGCTGCGCCGTCTGCTCATGTCTCGGCGCCGTATACGCCGGGACCTCGCGCTGCTGCGGCGTTTCGGGCGCTGCCGGCGCCTCGCGGCGTCCGCTGCCCTGTCCCGCGGCGTTGACGAAGCCCTCGGACGCGTCCGAGTTCATATATGACGATCTCTTGCGGGCAGTGTCGAACTCTCCCCAGTTCATCTCTATGTCGACCGGTTTCTTCGGCTTCGGAAAGTCCACTGTGTTCCAGCTGAAGTCTTCATCCATCGGCAGCACCGTCCGCTGCCTCGTCCCGCAGACTTCACATACGGTCTTTCCGGGCTCGAGCTCGTTCCCGCATACTCTGCATTTCATCTATCCAATAACTCCTTGCACATAAAGATAGTTATACCTTGCTACATTATATTACAGAGAAACGCAAGTGGCAAACAAAAAGGACGCGGCGCGGCCGCGTCCTTAAACGGCTTTATTTCGCTTATTCGTAGTGCTTCGGAGCCTCGCTCTCGCAGTAGATGCAGCGGTACAGCTTCTTCTCCCTGTCCACGAGGCGGAACTCGTGCCGCAGCTCCTGCTCGACGGAGGTTATGCAGCGCGGGTTCTTGCACTTTATGATGTCCTTTACCCTCTCCGGCAGCGACAGATGCTCGCGCTTCGAGAGCTTGCCGTCCTGGATGGTGTTTACGGTTATGCCGGGATCGATGTATCCGAGCACGTCGAAATCCAGGTCGATGACCTGTCCGACCTTTATGATATCCTTTTTCCCGAGCTTTACGCTGTCGGCGTTCTTGATCATTGCGACCGTGCAGTCGAGCTTGCCGAGCCCGAGTATGTCGTAGATCTCCATGCCGCGACCCGCCGTTATGTGGTCGAGCACGATGCCGTCCTTTATCTGGCCTATTACCATGGTTTCACCTCCAGAAGCTTCATTATGAGAGCCATGCGCATGTATTTACCGTTGAGGGCCTGCCTGAAGTAGCAGGCGCGGGGATCGTCGTCCACGGCTACGCTTATCTCGTTGACGCGCGGCAGCGGATGGAGTATCGAGAGCGTCTCCTTCGCCGTGCGCAGCTTTTCGGGCGTCAGGATGTAGCTGTCCTTCAGCCTCATATAGTCGGCCTCGTTGAAGAAGCGCTCCTTCTGGACCCTTGTCATGTAGAGGATGTCGAGCTTCGGCATCGCGTCCTCGAGGCTCGTGCACTCCTCGTACGGAATGTTCCTGCCCTTCAGGACGTCGTCGACGACGTAGTCCGGGAGCCGCAGCTCCTCGGGGCTTATGAGCACGAACTTTACGCCCTTATAGCGCGACATCGCCGACATGAGCGAGTGGACGGTCCTGCCGAACTTAAGGTCTCCGCAGAGGCCGATCGTAAGGTCCTCGAAGCCGCCCTTCTCCCTGTAGATCGTGAGCAGGTCCGCGAGCGTCTGCGTGGGATGGTTGTGGCCTCCGTCGCCGGCGTTCACGATAGGCACGTCCGCGTTGTTTGCCGCCACGAGCGGCGCGCCTTCCTTGGGATGGCGCATCGCGATTATGTCCGCGTAGCAGCTGACGACCTTTATCGTGTCGGCGACGCTCTCGCCCTTTGCGGCGGAGCTGCTCTGCGCTTCGGAAAAGCCCAGGACGTTTCCTCCCAGCTCGTACATCGCCGCCTCGAAGCTGAGCCTCGTGCGCGTGGACGGCTCGAAGAACAGCGTCGCGAGCTTCTTGCCGCGGCACACCTGCGAATACTTCGCGGGATCCGCGATTATGTCCATCGCCGTAGCGATCAGCTCGTCGAGCTCCTCGACTGACAGCTGCATTATGTCGATAAGGTTCTTCATCCTCTCCCTCCTGTTATCCAGCTCTCGTCGGAAGGATCGTCGCGGAAGGCCTTGAGCCTCGCGACGTCGTCCGGCTTGATATAGCCCTCGTCCGCGGCGGTCTGCGCTATCACGTCGAAATTCGTGAGCGAGACGTTCTTTACGTTCGCCTCGGCGAGCCTGTCGAGCCCCTTCTTCATCCCGTAGGTGAATATGCTGACGATGCCCAGGACGTCAGCGCCCGCCTCGCGCAGCACGTTCACGACCTCTATGACGCTGCCGCCCGTCGAGATCAGGTCCTCGACGACCACGACCTTCTGGCCCGGCTCGAGCTTTCCCTCGATCTGGTTCTTCCTGCCGTGGTCTTTCGCGCCGCCGCGCACATAGCCCATCGGAAGCCCCATCATGTGGGCCGTTATGGCCGCGTGCGCGATGCCGGCCGTCGAGGTGCCCATCAGCACCTCCGCGTCCGGATAGTTCTCCTTTATGAGCTGCATCAGCCCGTTCTCGACGTCGTTCCTGACCGCCGGCGCCGTCAGCGTTAAGCGGTTGTCGCAATATACCGGGCTCTTTATCCCGCTGGCCCACGTGAACGGCTCGTCCGGCCTGAAAAAGACCGCGCCTATGGACAGCAGATCTCTGGCTATCGTCTTCTGCATGTGATACCTCCTGTACTATGCGTCCCTGAACTCCCGCACGCAGCGCTCGTACGCGGCGACAGGATCCTCCGAGGCCGTTATCGGACGGCCGACGACTATGTAATCCGAACCGAGGAGCTTCGCCTTCGCGGGCGTGGTCACCCTTTGCTGGTCTCCCTGCGCGCCTTCGGCGAAGCGTATGCCCGGCGTCACGGTCAGGAAATCCTTTCCGCAGCGCTCGTGCACGAGCCTGGCCTCGAGCGGCGAGCAGACGACTCCGTCGAGCCCCGCCGAAGCGGCGTTCGCGGCGTACCGCATAACGACCTCCTGCAGCGGCTTTTCGATTAGCAGCTCGCTCTCCATCCGCGTCTGGTCTATCGACGTCAGCTGCGTGACGGCTATCAGCAGCGGCCTCGTCCCGTCGGGTCTGGTGAGGCCCTCGACGGCGGCCTTCATCATGTCTATGCCGCCCGCGGCGTGCAGGTTGCATATGTCTACGTCCAGACCTGAGAGCACCGCCATGCTCTTTTTGACCGTGTTCGGTATGTCGTGCAGCTTCAGGTCCAGGAATATCCTGTGCCCCCGGGCCTTTATCCCGCGCACGATCTCGGGCCCGGCCGAATAGAACAGCTCCATCCCGATCTTTACGAACGGCTTTTCCCCCGTGAATCTGTCGAGAAAGCCGTAAGTCGTCTGAATATCCGCGAAATCGCAGGCTATTATCACATCTTTTCCCATATTACCTCGCACACCCTATTATATCCTTGAGTTCTTTGATACCGTATTTGTCCATCGCCGCGGGGAGCGCGTCTATTATGTTCCTGCACGCCCACGGATCGACGAGATTCGCCGCGCCGATCTCCACTGCCGCGGCGCCCGCCATCATCATCTCTATGACGTCCTCCGCGCTGCTTATGCCGCCCATGCCGACGACCGGGATCGACACCGCCGAGGCGACCTGCCATACCATGCGCAGCGCCGCCGGAAAGACAGCGGGACCGGAAAGACCGCCGAACGTGTTGCCCAGAACGGGCTTTCTCGCGCGGAGATCTATCCTCATCGCCTGGATCGTGTTTATGAGGCTGACGGCGTCCGCGCCCGCGTCCTCGCAGGCCTTCGCGATCGAGACTATGTCCGTGACGTTCGGCGAGAGCTTCATTATTACCGGCTTGGTGACCGCCGCCTTGACGGCCTTCGCGACCTTCGCCGCTTCGGCGCAGTCCGTTCCGAAGCTCATCCCTCCGCCGTGGACGTTCGGGCAGCTGACGTTTATCTCGAGCCATCCGACCTGATCCGATCCGTCGAACCGCCTGGCGACCTCGACGTATTCGTCGACGGAAAAGCCGCAGACGTTCGCCATCATCGGCTTTGAAAAGCAGTTCCTGAGCTTCGGGAGCTCCCGCGACAGGACCGCGTCGATGCCGGGGTTCTGAAGCCCCACAGCGTTTATCATCCCGGCCGGGCCTTCCGCTATGCGCTGCCCTTCGTTGCCGAAGCGCGGTTCCCTCGTCGTCCCCTTGCATGAGAACGTTCCGAGGCAGTTTATGTCGTAAAGCTCCGCGAACGAATACCCGTAGCCGAACGTGCCGGAAGCGGGGATCACGGGATTGTCCAGCTCGATGCCGCAGAGGTCCACGTTCAGTCTTCCCATAGTATCTCCTCCCTGGTCAGGACGGGGCCGTCCTTGCAGATGCGCTTTTCGCCCGCGATCGTCCTGCAGCTGCAGCCCATGCACGCGCCGAAGCCGCAGCCCATGCGCCGCTCGAAGCTCAGCTGGCCGCTCGTCTTGGCGCACTTCCATAAAGCCTTGAGCATCGGTTCGGGACCGCACGCGTAGAAGTACGTGTAATCAAGATCCTTTATCGCGTCGACCGCCGTTCCCTTTATGCCGAAGGAGCCGTCGAGCGTCGCTATGACGACGTCTGCCCCGAGGGCGCGGAACTCGTCCGCGTAGAATATGTCTTCCTTCCTGTTGCAGCCCATCGCGACGGTGACGCCGCGGCCCTGTTCGACGAGCTTTCTGGCAAGATAGTACATCGGCGGGACGCCCACGCCGCCTCCGATGAGGAGCGGGCGTTCTCCGCTTACCGAAAGGTCGTAGCCGTTGCCGAGGCCCGTGAGCACGGAGAGCTTTTCGCCCGGCTCCTTCTTCGCGAGATCCGCCGTTCCGGCGCCGACGACCTTGTATATGAGCGTTATGACTCCGGGGTCGACGTCGCAGACGGATATGGGCCTGCGGAGATAATGTCCGTCGATCAGCACGTTGACGAACTGCCCCGGAGCGCTTATATCGTCCGTTATCCCGGCGAGCCTTATCCTGTAGACGGACTCGACAAGTCCGCTGTTTTCGAGAATGGTGTAGTTTGACAGCTGCATCGGCTTTGCTATC
>JAEEVI010000162.1 GCA_016287035.1 Bacillota bacterium | reverse complement strand
TCCTCAGGGCTTACCGCGTAGATCGAACGAGTTGCCTCATTTTTTCTGTAATACACTGTACATTTCTCCTTTATACTACAAACAGGTGCTGATCGAGCTTAAACAGACGCTTCGCGGGACCGTCCTTTGTTATGAGATAGTTGTCGTAAACGTTCGCGTATCCGAACTGGTTTCCGCAGTCGGGGTGGATGGATACGACCATGTTCTCGCGGAACGTGAATGTCTCGGAGTAAATGTAGCCGGGGCGCTGAACGAGGTCGAGTCCCTGGCCGTGTCCGGGCAGTCTGCCTACCTTGTCGAAGCCGTTCGCTTCCTGATATTCCATGAGCGCGCGTCTCATCTCGGAAGCCCTTACGCCGGGCCTGGCGATATCGGCGAGCATGTGCTGAGCCTCGATGGAGCCTTCGACGCAGCGGACGAACTCGACAGAGGGCTTCTTTCCTACGACCCAGGTCCTTCCGATCTCGGCGTAGTAGCCGCCGCCGCAGGCGGACTCGATGAGGAACTCGACGTAGTCGCCGTTCTCGATCATCTTGGTCTGGCTGCCCATCGGTCTGTGATAAGGTCTTACGGGGTCCGCGCCGATCATCGTGTTGGTGTACTCGACTCCGAGCTCGTTCATGCGCTTTCTGGCGATGTCGCGGAGCTGCCACTCGTACATTCCGGCGTGCAGGAGCTTGTTCTCGTATATCTCGAGATATACCTGATCGTGGATCTCGTGCGCCCTGTCGAGGTTCTTGAGCTCTTCCTCGGACTTGACGGTGATGACCTCGTCGACCTGGTCGTCAACGCATACGATCTTAAGACCTTCGACGTTGCTGCGCAGGTAGTCGATGTAGTAGTACGGAACGAGATTGAGCCTCGTGATGCCGAGGACCTTGATCTCCCTTTCCTGAACGAATTCGACGAGCTTCTTGCCGATGACGTCGTCCATGTAGGAGAGGCTGGGCACGCAGGGATATGAGAAGTTCACATCGATGTTGCCGCGGTTGCTGGCGTCGGGGATAGCCTTTCCACCGAGCTCGCCGTAGCTGTATACGCCCATTCCGCCCTTAGCGGGGAAGAGGACCGTATAGCCGTGCGCGTTGTCGGGGGCGAAGTCCGTGACGTAGCGAACGAGTCCGCCGCTCCAGAGGTCGCTGCCATAGAACAGAAGGCAGTCGAGGCCGTTCTTGCTCATCATGGCGCGGAGCGCTTCCCAGCGGCGCGCCAATTCCTTGTCGCTCGTTACTGAGAAGACTTTGAGTTCCTTGTTGTCTTTCATTTGAACATCCCTTCTTTGTCTTGACGATGAATATGATAAGGGTCATGCCCTGCGGATACCGCTTTATCATGGCGGCCAGCCGGAGAAAAAGGCCCGCGCGGAGCGGATGTCTTGCATTCAGACCGCGGCGGGCCTTATGACGTACCGTACTATGCCGTCACAGGTGATATGTGTTTCGTTATGCGACGGGATAGATGCCCATGCCGTTCGCAGCGACCATGAAGATGACGAGCAGGATGGACCATACGATCGTTACGATGAGACCGTACTTGGTCATGTCGCCCATCTTCCAGTAGCCGTAGCCGTAGGTGGCGAGGGGGATCGGATCCAGCGGCATGAGGAAGCAGTTGGATACGGTGTAGCCGATGATGAGCGCCAGGATGACGGGGCTCATTCCGATGCCCTGAGCGACAGCGGCCATGATCGGTACCATTACGGATACGAGAGCGCCGCCTGTCGGGATGAGGAAGTGGATGAACTGAGCGAACAGAACTACGATGACGATCACGCCGAACGCGCCCATTCCGCCGAGAACGCCCTGGAGCATGTCAGCGATCCACTTGGAAGCGCCGGTAGATGTGAGGCACATAGCTACCGCGGTAGCGCCGGCTACCAGCATGATGCCGTGCCAGCCAACGCCGTTTCCGAGGTGCTCGGGCTTGAGTACTTCGATACCCGCGAGGGACATGACGCAGGCGCCGAGAGCGGCTACCATGTTGTTGTCGAGGTGGGTGATGGGGTTGGTGACCCAGAAGAAGACTACGATCGCGAAGAGGACGATGAACTTCTTCTCGTCCGACGTGAGCGCGCCGAGCTTCGCCTGCTCTTCCTTTACGTTCTCCGCGCCGGCGACCTTGTCGATCTCAGCGGGCAGTACCTTGGAGATGATGATCCAGGAGAGGAACAGGAGGATGATAGCCATGGGAACACCGACGATCGACCACTGCGCGAAGTTGATCATGATGCCGGTCGCGTTGTTCAGCATGTTGATGGTGAGCTGGTTGAGTCCGGAACCTACGGGAGTAGCGAATCCGCCGATAGCCGCCGCGATGGGGATACCGATCATCATGCTCATACCGAACTTGGACTTGCCGGGCTGGCAGTCGCAGTCCTGAAGGATGCCGTAGGCGATGCCGCCGAAGATGATCGCGCAGGGGATATCTACCAGGAACATGGAGATAACGCCGGTCGCGAGCATGAACGCGAGCAGTACCTTGCTGGGAGTATCACCGAACATGAAGCTGATCTTCAGGGCTACCCTGCGTCCGCAGCCGGTCTCTACGAAGGCCTTTGCGATGAGCTGGGAGGAGATCATGAAGATGATCGTCGTGCTGAAGAAGTTCTTCATCGTATCGCCGAGGGGGCTGATACCGAGTATACCGGTGATCATCGCCAGAGCGATGGATACGTAACCTACGGGGACGGCCTCGGTTACCCAGAGGATAACGGCCGCGACCATGAGGGCGATAGCCTTCTTGCCTGCGATCTCGAGCCCCGCGGGTGTCGGCAGGAACATCGCGATCACGATGTACGCGATGGCCGCTACAGCGATCCATACGTATTTCTTAGTGTTTTTAGACATTCTTTATTCTCCTTATTACAATGTCGATAGTTTGATTTCCGCTCGCGCGGAGACCCGGTCTCAGCGCTTCTCTTCCCTTCTGTAGGAATGATGGAACGCCATGGTCCTTAACTTGACGATATCCATTATCGTCTCGTTTATGGGAGCCTCCATGCCGATCTTCTTCGCGGCGCTTACTATGCCGCCGTTTATGAAGTCGACCTCCGTCTCTCTGCCGTTGATCGCGTCGATGAGCATCGAAGCGTCGTGTCCGTAGTGCGCCACGCAGGCGTTCTCGAACATCGTCTTCGTCTCCTCGAAGCTAGCGTCCACGCCGCACCTG
This sequence comes from Bacillota bacterium, assembly GCA_016287035.1. GTDB lineage: Bacteria > Bacillota > Clostridia > Peptostreptococcales > Anaerovoracaceae > UBA1764. The sequence goes on along the minus strand of JAEEVI010000162.1, from coordinate 19,338 downwards.
TTGGCCACGTCGATGCCTTCCCTGATGATGCGTATCTCAAGGTCGTGTCCTACGCCTTCGGCGAGAGCGCCCATCGGAAGATACGTGATGGCGGAGATGGAATTCGCTGCCGCGTTGAAGCAGCACTTCTGCCAGATGTGAGCCAGCACCTTCTCGTTGGTCTCGCAGTTGAGACCGGCCTCGTTGAACGCGTCGCACACCTTCTGCGCGCGCTCGGTGACCTTGCCGTCCACTCCGATGACGGCCGTCGAGCCGAAACCGTGGGTGACGACCTCCCTGTCCGACTTGCGGTCGCAGGGATATACAGTCATACCGATGAGAGCCTGAGATGGATCGACGAACTCGCAGATGACGTCTCCGTTTCCGAGACCGTTCTGGATGCTCAGCACCGTGGTGGCCGGCGATATCACATGCTTTACGGATTCGAGCGCCGCCCTGCTGCCTGTAGTTTTTGTTATTAAAAGTATAAGATCGAATTCTCCTGAAAGTTCGTCAGCGCGGCACGCCTTGACGGGTATCGTCCTCGTTCCCTTTTCGTCGTTCGTGAGGATGAGGCCCTGATTCAGCGCTGCGATATGCTCCGGACGCCTCGCGACCAGCGTTACGTCGTTGCCCGCCTCCGCGAGCATACCTCCGTAAAAGCAGCCTATCGCGCCCGGGCCGAGTATGATCACTTTCATCCTTTGGTTACCTCCTTTCTTCGTTATTATCACGATGACCCGCAGACGCCCTTGGGACGCCTGCGGGACAGTGCCATGAACTTATCAATACTGACCGATGTAGATCTGCTGCGGAGTCTTGTTGAGATGTACGGCTCCGTCCTTGGTGATGAGGTAGTTGTCCGTGTTCATCGTCCAGATGCTGTTGTCCTCGAGGACGAGGCCCGGATGGATGGATACGAACATGTTCTCCTTGAGCGTCATCTCTTCGCCGATGGCGTACGCCGGACGCTCGATGAGGTCTGTGCCCTGGCCGTGGCCGAAGAGCCTGCGCTCTTCCTGATAGCCGTGGGACTTCTGGAACTCGACCATCTTGTTGCGGAGCTCTATCGCCTTTACGCCGGGCTTCGCCATCTTCGCGATCTCAGCCTGGATGTAGAAGTTGTCCTTGACGATCCTGGCGAGCTCGGGAGTGGGTTCTTCGCCCATGTACCACATACGGGAGAGCTCTCCCCAGTATCCGCCGGGGCCGGAGACCTCGATGAGAAGGTCGATGCAGTCGCCTTCCTTGACGACGCAGTTCTGATGATGGAAAGACTTATGACGGGCATAGGGGTTTCCGGTGGAGATCATGATGTTGAAGCCCTCGCAGCCCATATCGAGGGACATCTTCTTGATGTCCGCAGCGATGTCTCTCTCGAGCCTGCCTACCCTTACGATGGGATACAGCGCCGCGTAGAGCTGGTCGTGGACCCTGACGGTCTCCTTGCAGATCTCGATCTCCTCTTCGCTCTTGACAGCCTTGAGCTCGTCGATGGGATCGTCCAGAGTCTCGAAGGTGCATCCGGGAACGTGATCCTTGATGTACTCCACGAGATAGTGAGGAATGATGGTGGGCCTGTAAAGACCGATCTTCTTATATCCTCTGTGGTTGATGAACTTTACGATCTGCTCGGGAACGAGATCCTTCGTGAATCCGAATACGGGAGCGGCGGTGAGAGCCATGTTCACCTCCAGGATCCTGTCGCCGTACGCGGGCGGGATCGCCGGAGTTCCGGTAGTGCCGTGAGCGTAGTAAGCGATCTTGCCTTCCTTGGGAAGAACGGCCGCGTTGATGTAATAGTTGACGTCGCCGGGGATATCGGTGAAATACTTGATCGCGCCCGGCTGCCATGCTTCGTGGCAATAGAGGATCATGCAGTCGACGCCCCTGTCGTTGAGGATCGCCTGTGCTGCGTGAAGTCTTCTCTCGAGTTCCTTCTGGCTGACATACGCGTTGATGCCGCCAAGGCACTGTCTTTTCATGACAAACAACTCCTTTCGCCCAAATGATTAAATCCTGCTGTTTGTAACGGTTTAAAGATGACCCCAAAAATAACTACGTTGCATAATAATTTTATGCTTTCGTAATATTTTTGTAAAATGCTAAAAAAGAAAATGGCCGCGCCGGGCTATTCACTTTTTGAATAACTTTCGGGGTTAATGATTGCTTTGCGGGCAGCGGCTGATTATAATTTTTATATAAGTTTATTTCTTTCGCCCTATGCCGTTTATGAAAGGCCTGCAATAACCATGAAGACAAAAAAACTTCGGGCGCTTCTCGCGATGTCCGAATACGGCAGCATATCCTCCGCTTCGGAGCACCTCTTCATTTCACAGCCGACCCTGAGCCGCTACATAATGGAGCTCGAGGAGGAGCTCGGGATCACGATCTTCAACAGGAGCAGCGACGGACTCTCTCTGACCATGGACGGCCAGCACCTGAAGCCGTTCGTGAGCGACATAATAAACGCCGAGGACAGACTGATGGGCGAAGCGAAGACGCTCCGCGAATACCGCGAGAAGGGAGCCATGCGCGGAGAGCTCAACATCGGCTATCACATAATCTTCAGCGAGATGCTCGCCGGCTGCGCCAGCAACTATCTGCGCCTCAACCCGAACGTCGAGTTCGGCTACACACTCTCGAACTACGCCGACCTGTTCGACAAGATAATAGACCGCCAGATCGACGCCGCGATCTTCGAGGACAGCAACGCCATCTACCAGAAGGATCTCGACAGCTGCCGGTTCGCCAGGGGCCACTTCGGGATCGCCGTCGGACAGACCTCGCCCCTCGCGAAGCTCGAGAAGCTCTCGCTGAGCGACATCGCCTCGCAGAAACTCGTGGCAATATCGAGAAACGCCTTCGGCGTCTTCATAGAGGTTTCGCGCTACTGCATCGAAGGCTTTACTCCGGTATTCAAAAAATACTTCAATAACATAAGCGACATGCTCATATACGTCAGCACCGGCGCGGGCATCTGCTTCATACCGTTCACCGATTCGAAGATGCTTTTCGGATGTCTGTTCAAGGAGATCGACTGCGATCCGGCGCTCGTGCGGCGCGACCTCCGGCTCGTCTGGAGAAAGGACAACGCCAAACCGCTGCTCAGGTCCTTCATCGATTATATTAAGTCCGAAGACGGCGGCGCTCTGTAACATTTCTGTAACATTTCTCTTGATTTGCGTCCATCGATGGCTTAACATGAAATCAGACCCCGAAAAATAATAAAGCCAGATCCCCGCATTACAGAGGATCTGTATTCAAGATCAAGGAGGTTATTCATGAAAAGAAGAATTGTTGCATTTATGCTGATAGCCTGCATGCTCTTCACGCTTGCGGCATGCGGCGGCGGAAGCAGCAGCGGCTCTTCCTCCGCTCCCGCGGCTCCCGCGGCTCCGGCGGCTCCGTCCGGCGGCGGCGCGGCGGCAGCGCCGACCTACACATGGAAGTTTGCTTCCCAGTCCAACGACGAAGTTCTCATGGCCCATATCGCCAGAGAGATATCCGACGAGATCCTCAAGCGCACGAACGGCGACTTCAAGCTCGAGGTATACACCAACGCTTCTCTCGGCTCCGACAGAGAGATCGCTGAAGGCGTTCAGGCAGGTCTCATCGACGTAGGACAGGTCACATACGCCGTACTCGCGAACTTCTGCCCGGCACTGGGCGTTACGGGCCTTCCGTACCTGCTCCCCGACTGGGATACCGTATTCAAGTATATGGATTCCGAGATCATGGACTATCAGGCCGGAGAACTTGAGAAGGCCGGATTCATATCCCTCGGAGGTCTGTGCTACGGCTTCCGTCAGTGCACCAACAACGTCCGTCCGATCACTAAGATCGACGACTTCGTAGGCATCAAGTTCAGAGTAATGCAGTCCGACCTCTACATCGACACCTTCCAGGCTCTGGGAGCGTATCCTGTAGGCATGGCCAAGGCCGAGGTCATCACCGCGCTCCAGCAGAACACGATCGACGGTCAGGAGAACCCGATGGAGATCAACTACTCCGAGGGTATGGCCGAAGTTCAGAAGTACGTATCCAAGACCAGCCACGTATCCGCGTTCATGGGCTACGTCTGCAACCCCGATTCCTACAACAAGCTCCCCGACGAGTACAAGCAGATCCTCAAGGACGTTTTCAACGAATTCAGGATGAAGGCTTCCAAGCAGTACTCCGAAGAGGAAGAGATGTACGCTCAGAAGCTCGTTGAGGCCGGCATGCAGTACAACGAGGTCGCGCCCGAAGAGATCGCGAAGATGCGCGCCGTCTGCGTCGAGAAGGTATGGCCGAAGTATCAGGACGCTTACAAGGATCAGCTCGCTATCATCAACAAGCTGTAGACTTTAAGAAGGAAAAGCTTTATCCAGAACATCTGGTCAGGCGGCCTTATCGCCGCCTGACCGCTTGCGTTTAGGGGGAGAAAACCTTGAAAACTTTGAACAAGATCAGCGACGGCGTGGATAAGGTCGCCCTCGTGGGAACGATGATAGCCATAATCGGCTATATCGTAGTTATGTTCCTGCAGGTCGCCCTCAGAAACCTCGCGCCGCGCCACGCGCTTCCCTGGGCCGACGGCGTCTGCAGATACTGCTTCATCTGGTCTGCGTTCCTCGGCTCGGCGCTCTGCATCAAGAGGCGCCAGCACATCGCCATAACGACGCTGACCGACTATCTCGGCGGAAACGCCAAGCGGCTCAGCATGATATTCAACGCAATAATATTCGCTATTCTGCTCGTCATCACCATCAAAGTAGGCATCAGGGCGATCGAGATCACCAGCAGGCAGAAATCAGACACCCTCGCGTGGCTCCCGGCGTCGTACATATACGCCTCGATACCGATAGGAGCGGCGTTCAGCGTGTTCCAGCTTATCGTGACGACGCTCAACGACGTCATCAACTACGACGGCAAGTCTGAGATGAAACGGCAGGCGGAAATGATAGAGGGGGCGGAACGATGAGTCATCTTGCAATGCTTTTTGCGATCCTTGCCGTCTGCCTGATACTCGGCATACCGGTCGCCGTATCGATCGGCATCGCATCTGTTTCCTATCTGCTTTTATCAGGGATCAACACATACGCTCTTATACCGAGGATGTACGCGGGCCTGGACACGATGACGCTTATAGCGCTGCCGGGCTTCGTTATAGCAGGGAATCTTATGGATTCCGGAGGCCTGGCCAAACGGCTCGTAGCCCTTTGCGACATGATCGTCAGTAAGATCGCAGGGGGCCTCAGCATCGTCACCATCCTCGCGTCCATGGTCTTCGGCGCCATCTCCGGCTCCAACGTCGCCACGACCGCCGCAATCGGCGGCATCATGCTTCCCGAAATGGAGAAGAGAGGCTACGAAAAGAGCTACGCGGCGGCTGTCGCCGCGACCGGCGGCATACTCGGCGCGATCATCCCGCCCTCGCTGGGAATGGTCGTATACGGTTCTTCGACCGGCGTTTCGATAACCAAGATGTTCGCCGCGGGCTTCCCGACAGGCATACTCATGGGAGCCCTCGCTTCCGCGGTCTGCTTCGTCATAGGAAAGAAGCACGGCTACAGGGGTTCCGGCACGAAGTACACTCCGCAGCTCGTCGGCAAGATAATCAAGGACGCGGCGTTCGCGATCATCTGCCCGGTAATAATCCTCGGCGGGATCTTCTCCGGAAAATTCACGCCGACGGAAGCGGCCGTCATCGCGATCGTGTACTCCATCCTCGTGGGCTTCTTCATCTACAAGGAGCTGACGATCAAAAAGCTCTGGGACACCCTCGTAAAGAGCGCCATCACCTCGGCGGCGATCCTCTACATCATCGCCTGCGCGACGCTGTTCGGATACATCATCGCCACAGAGAAGGTGCCCGACATGGCGTTCGCGGCTATCCAGTCCTTCACGACGAACAGATATCTGATCATGCTGCTCGTCCAGCTGTGCCTGCTCATCGCCGGCATGTTCATGGAATCCAGCGCGATCATAATCATCACGGCTCCGATCCTCGCGCCTCTGGCGACGATGCTCGGGTTCAATCCGATCCATTTCGGTATAACCACGATCGTCAACATCAACATCGGATGCCTCACCCCGCCGTTCGGCGTATGCCTGTTCACGGGATCCATGATCAGCAAGGTCCCCGTACAGAAGGTCATCTCGAAGCTCTGGCCGTTCCTGTGCGCCTACGTGGTAGGACTTCTGATCATCGCGTTCTTCCCGCCGCTGTCGCTGATCTTCGTAAAATAAAGACCGGCACTCAGACGGGCAAAAACGGCAAAGCAAAGACCGGAGCGATCGCTCCGGTCTGTTTTATTTCTGCCCTTTGAGGTTTTCCTCTACTATCGCGTATTTCTTCCGGTATTTCTCTTCGTTGACCGGATCTCCGAGCGACGCGTAGATGTCCGCGAGAGCCTTTATGCTGTCCAGGTTCGAAGGCTCCAACTGAAGCACGCGCCTGAACCCTTCTATGGCCTCCGGAGCGTGACCGAGCTCCATGTAGGCGCTCGCGAGGTAGTAGTGCAGCGGCCACCAGTTCGAGTAAGGCGAATCGGCGTACGGCTCAAGCGCCTCCAGCCCCTCGCGTATCTGACCCGACAGGAGCTTGTTGATCCCCGCCTCGATCTTTACGGGCTCCGCCAGCTTTTCGAGCTGCTCTTTTATCTCCGCGGCCTCGTCCTTTGAGGGATCGCAGAGAGCGAGGAAGCGCTTCCAGACGATGTCCGCCTTGGCGTACTGCCCGGCGTTCAGATACACGAAGCCGAGATAGTAGTACGCCGGAGCGAAGTCCGGATGAGCCATGACGGTATATTCGAAATAATCGGACGCCTCCTTCTTGAGGATAGCTATGAGCTCCTCGAAGTCCTCGTCCTCCATCGAAAGGTACCACTCCCTGCAGCAGCAGGCGTAGCTGAACATGGCCTGTTCGCTCTCGCCGTCGAGCAGCAGCGCCGCCCTGCTGTATGCGCAGGAGCGCCTGAATTCGCGTTTCGCGAGGTTTTCCGACGCTTTGGCGCATAATACGCCGATGAGCTTTTCGTCGAAGTATTTGGCGAAGAATCTCACGTACGCCCTAACGTGCGGGAACCTGACGTTCGCGCCGATCGTGACGGCCATGTTGTCGGCGAGCTTGCTCACGTCGAGACCGCCCTCCCTGAACGCGACCATGTCGCGGGCCTCGAACGGGAGAGGCACGCCCTCGAGGAACTCCATGCCGCGGCTTTTGAGATACTGCGGAGAGAGCTCGTCGAACAGAAAGTCCTTTACGAGGCTTTCGAGATAGCTCCTTAAACTGTCTGTCCTCTGGCTGAGATCGGGGACCTTCATCACATCTTCTCCGGGGCCTTTATGCCCAGCAGCCCGAGGCCGTTCGCTATGACCTGCTTGGCCGAGGCCGTCAGCAGCAGCTTGGCGTTCTTTTCTGTCTCGTCCTCGACGATTATGTGCTCGTCGTGATAGAACTTGTTGAACGCCTGAGCGACTTCGATGATGTGGCGCGTGACGATGCACGGCTCGTACTTCTCGCCGGCCTCCTCGACGACGTCGGGGAACCTGTAGAGGAGCTTTACGAGCTCGTATCCCGAAGGTCCGCAAACGGCGCCGAGATCGGCGCAGCCCTCGAGCGCGGACTTGATATATTTTTCGTCAGCCTGCGCGTTGCGGAGCACGGACGCCGCCCTGGCGTGAGTGTACTGCACATAGGGGCCTGTCGCTCCGTCGAAGTTGAGGACCTTGTCCCAGCTGAACACGTAGTCCTTTATCCTGCTGTTGGAAAGCTCCTGGAACATCACGGCTCCGATGCCGACGTCCTTGGCGGTCGCCTCTATCGTCGCCGGATCGGCGTGCTTTTCCGCCATTATCTCGCGGGTCTTTTCGACAGATTTGTTGAGGACGTCCTCGAGGAACACTACCCTGCCGCTCCTGGTGGACATGGTGCCCTCTTCCATCGAAACGAGGCCGAACGGGACGTGGACGCAGTCCTTGTACCAGTCGAAGCCCATCAGCTCGAGCACCTTGAACCACTGCTGGAAGTGCAGGTTCTGCTGAGACGCGACGACATAGATGTTCTTGTAGAAATCGTACGTCTTCTTGCGGTAGATCGCCGCTGCGATATCCCTTGTTATATAAAGCGACGAACCGTCGCTCTTCGTTATGAGCGCCGGAGCCATGCCGTACTCCTCCAGATCGACGATCTGGACGCCGTTGGAGAGCTTGAGCAGCCCCTTTTCGCGCAGCGCGTCGAGCACCGCGGGCATCTTGTCGGAATAGAACGATTCGCCGTTGTAGGAGTCGAACTCGATCCCGAGCATCGCGTAGACGCGGCTGAACTCGCGGAGGCTCTCCTCGCGGAACCACTTCCACAGCTCCGTCTCCTCCTTCTCGCCGTGCTCGAGCCTCGTGAACGTAGCTCTCGCCTCGTCCTCGAGCGACGGATCCTTTTCCGCCTCCTGATGGAACTTTACGTAATATCCGAGGAGCGTCTTTATGGGCTCGCGCTCGACGTCCTCCCTGCAGCCCCATCTGCGGTAGGCGACGATCATCTTCCCGAACTGCGTGCCGTAATCGCCGAGGTGGTTTATCCTTATCGTGTCGTAGCCGAGAAAATCGTAGATCTTGTATATCGAGTTGCCGATGACGGTGCTCCTTATGTGGCCGATGTGGAACGGCTTGGCGATGTTGGGGGAGCTGTACTCGACGATGACCCTGCGCCCTCCGCCGATATCCGACCGGCCGTAATCCGCGCCCGCGGAAAGAACGCCCTCGATCGCGATGCGTGCGAAGCTCTGCTTGTCGACGAACATGTTGACGTAGGCGTTCACGTTCTCGACCTTCTCGAAAAGACCGCATCCCCTGACGGCTTCCGCGATGTCGGCCGCTATGAGTGGCGGCGCCTTGCGCAGCTCCTTGGCGAGCTTAAAGCACGGGAACGCGTAGTCGCCCATGGACGCGTCCGCGGGTATCTCTATCATCTGACCGATCTGTTCGGCCGTGAGGCTTCCCGCCGCCGGAGCGAGGATCTTCGCTATCTCTTCTCTGATGTTCTTCATTTCTACCTCTTGAATGTTACGATGGTGACGCCGTCACCGCCCTCTTTGTACTCGCCCTTCCTGTAACCGGCCACGTTCCTGTTGGCCTTCAGCAGCCTGGCGATGCCGTCGCGCAGGATGCCCGCGCCTCTTCCGTGTATTATCGTCACAGTCGGCGTTCCCGAAAGGAAAGCGTCGTCCAGATATTTCTCGACCTCTATCTCCGCGTCCGCGAGCGTCTTTCCGACGACGTTTATCGACAGAGGGACGCTCCTGGCCTTCTGCCCCGCAAGGCGCGAATACTTGATCTTCTCGCGCTGCTTTTCGGTCACGTTCTCCTGGACCAGCGTGACGCCCGAGATGTTGACGTTCAGCTTTATCTGCCCGAGCTGCACGACGAGGTTCCCGTGATCGTCCGGAGGGCTTATGACTACGGCCTTCTGATCCACGGACAGGACGTTCACCCTGTCGCCCTCGTGTATCTCGCCGGCCTTCGGGGGATCGGGATTGGAGGGCGCGCTGCTCTTCGAGGCGTATTCCTTTCTGCGCTCGCGCAGAGCCCTTCTGCGCTGCTCGATCTGCCTGTTGAGCTCCCTCTTCGCGTCTTCCGAGGCCTGCGCCTCGAATTCGGCGACGGACCTCTGGATCTCCTTTATGGTCTCTTCCGCCTCGTCTATCATTATCCGGGCTTCGACGCGCGCGTCCTCGAGGATCTCCTCGCGCCTGGCGCGCAGCTTTGCCTCGGCTGCTTCCGTCTTTTCTCTCTGCGCTTCGGCAGCGGCCAGCGCCTCGGCCGCGGCGGCCCTGTCGGCCTGCGCCTGCTTTTTGTCCGCCTCGATCGAGCTTATGACATCCTCGAAGGCGATGTCGCCCTGCTCCAGAAGACCTCTGGCCCTGTCTATTATGACCGGGTCTAGCCCGAGCTTCGATGATATCTCGAAGGCGTTGGATTTTCCGGGTATGCCTATCGTCAGCCTGTACGTAGGCGACAGCGTCTCGACGTCGAATTCCATCGAAGCGTTCTGCACGCCCGGCGTCGATATCGCGTATTTCTTAAGCTCCGTGTAGTGCGTCGTGGCTATCGTCTTCGCGCCCTGCCCGAAGAGCCTGTCGAGTATCGCGATGGCCAGCGCCGCGCCCTCGGTCGGATCTGTTCCGGCGCCGAGCTCGTCGAGCAGCACGAGGGAGCCGTCCTTCGCGTCAGAGGTTATCTCCACGATGTTCTTCATGTGCGAGCTGAACGTCGAAAGGCTCTGCTCGATGCTCTGCTCGTCGCCTATGTCCGCGTAGATATTCCTGAATACCGGCACCGTGCTGCCGTCCGACACCGGTATGAACAGCCCCGCCTGGGCCATGAGGCACATGAGCCCGACGGTCTTCAGCGTGACAGTCTTTCCTCCCGTGTTCGGCCCCGTGACGACGAGCGTATCGTAGTCCGCGCCGAGCTCCACGTCTATCGGGACGACCTTCTTCGGGTCTATGAGCGGATGGCGCGCCCTGCGCAGCCTTATTACTCCGTCCGTGTTTATCTCCGGCCGGCTTGCCTTCATCTCGCAGGCGAGACGGCCCTTGGCGAACAGATAGTCGAGCTTGAAAAGTATCTCCTGATTGCCCTTTATCGCGAGCTCGGCCATCCCGACGCGCCCCGAGAGCAGCTCGAGAATGCGCAGCACTTCCTTGTGCTCGGCCAGCTCCAGCTCGCGGAGCTCGTTGTTCATGTTGACGATCGTCTGCGGCTCGACGAAGAGCGTCGCTCCCGAAGCCGACTGGTCGTGCACTATCCCGGCGAGCTTTCCCTTGTATTCCTGCTTTACCGGTATGACGTAGCGCCCCTGGCGCATCGTGACGATCGCGTCCTGCAGGAAGACCTTGTTCTCCGCGGAGCTGACGATCTTCTGGATCTTTACCTTTATGTCCTCGTTCTGGCGGACGATCGCCCTGCGGAGCCTGTGCAGCTCCGGGCTGGCCGTATCCGCCATCTCGTCCTCGCTGAGTATGCAGCGGCCGATCTCCTCCTCGAGGTCCTTTACGACGGTTATCGCGGAGACGAGGCCGTCGATGCGCGGGAGCTCCGGCAGATCCGACGAGAGGAAATCCCTCGTCCTGCGGGCCGCCGAAAGGTTATACGCGACCTGGATCAGCTGCTTCATAGTCAGGCTGCCGTCCTTCGCGGCGAGGTGGGCGAGCCCCGTGACATCATAAAAATTGCCCAGAGGGGGAGCCCCTTTGAGCATGAGGACCCGCACGGCCTCTTCGGTGCCCTGAAGCTCCTCGCCGATCCATGCGGGCTTATAAGACGGAACAAGCTTGAGTGCGGCTTCCCGCGTTATCTGGGAGCAGCACTCGGCGGCCAGCATATCGATTATCTTTCCGTATTCAAGTATGCGAAGCGTTCGCTTGTCCATATGTTCCTTATCTGAGCTGCTTGCGCAGAGCTTCCAGCTCGTTCTTCAGATGTATGTTCTCCATCTGGATGTCGAAGAAGCTGCTCTCCACGTCGCGGCACTTCGCTTCGAGCTCGCGTATGAGTTTCTGCGATTCCTCGGGAGCGTTCTTGCTGTTTTCGAGAGCCTTGTTGAGCTCGTCGATCCTCACGCGCAGCACGTCGTTGTAGCGCTGCGCCTCGGCGAGCTTGTCGTTCATGTCCTTGACCTGCCCGACCATGTCCTCGCGCTCGGTGAGCTCTCCGGCAAGATTCATCGCCGCGAGCACCGCGACCGACGAGATCGAGCCCTTGTACGACTCGGCGACCTCCTTCATCCGCTGATCGACCATGTCGGCGAGCTTCATGATCTGCTCTCTGGGGATCGATCCGGATATCGAGTATTCCTGTCCGAAAACTCTTACAACCACAGAATTCTTTTCGTCCATAACTTCTCCTTTCAGCGCTACATCTCGCGGAGTATGGCATTAAACTCGTCTTTAAGAGCTATGAGCAGTTTTTCGTTGATCTCGCTGACCTCGGCGTCCTTGAGCGTGCGCTCGCTCGATCTGTAGGTAAGGGAGAACGCGACGCTCTTGCTTCCGGGAAGGATCGGAGCGCCTCTGTAAACGTCGAAGAGCTTTACGTCCTCGAGCAGTTCGCCCGCGTGGGATCTGATCGCCTTCATGAGCCTTCCGACCTGAACGTCCTCGGCCACGACCATCGCGAAGTCTCTGGTCATAGCCGGATACTTCGGAAGCGGCGTATATCTGTGGGTCGTATCCGCCATCTCCTCGAGCGACGCGAAGTCGAGCTCGCAGGCGTATACCCTCGTCTGTATGTCGTAATTCTCCGTGACGGCGGGATTGAGCTCGCCTATCGTTCCGATGACCTTGCCGCCGGCGCTTATATCGGCGCAGCGCCCGGGGTGGAACGTGGCGTTGTCCGTTACGGACGAGAACTCGACGTCCTTTATGCCGAGGATCGCGAGCATCTCGCAGACGGCGCCCTTGAGGGTGAAGAAGCTCTCCTGCGGGCCGTAGCAAGCCGCGCACAGCGCGTCCTTCTCCTCGGGCAGTATTCCGCCGTCGCCCTTTCCGTTGTTTATGAACGTGTTGCCGAGCTCGAAGCCCCTTACGGCCTCGGCCTTGCGGCTGTAGTTCGTGGCGAGCACGTCGAGCATGTTCGGAAGGATCATCGTGCGCATAACGGAGGTCTCTTCTCCGAGCGGATTGATGAGCTTTACGAACTGCCTGCGGAAGGAACCCTCTGGCACGCGGACCTTGTCCATCGTCTTCGGCGATACGAAGCTGTACGTCTGGAACTCGGAGAAGCCGAGGCCCAGAAGCGCGTCTTTCGCGGCGTTGCGCACGCTCTGCTTGCGGCTGATCCCCGCGACGTCCGGAGTCCTGGGGATGGTGACCGGCAGCTTATCGTAGCCGTACATCCTCGCGACCTCTTCCACGTAGTCCTCTTCTATGAGAAGATCCTGGCGCACCGTGGGAGGTGTTACCGTTATTATATCTCCGTCGAGCGAGACCTGCATCTCGAGGCCTCTGAAGTATTCGGCCATCTGCTCCGCGGGTATGTCGACTCCGAGCACGTGGTTTATCCTGCTGGCGCGGACCTTGAGCGTCTGAGCCTTCTCCACGTTCGGATAGACGTCGACGTCGCCCGAAAGGACGGTCCCGGCGCCGAGCAGCTCCACGAGATAGCAGAACCTGTCGCACGCGTCCTTCGCGAGGTTCGGGTCGATGCCCTTCTCGAACCTTCCGGAGGCCTCGGTGCGCAGACCGAGCTTCTTGGAGCTCGCCCTCACGCTGTCGCCGAGGAAGTTCGCGGACTCGACGAGGACCATGTTCGTGTCCCCCTCGATCTCGGAATCCAGACCGCCCATTATGCCGGCGATCGCGATCGGTCCCTCCTCGTCGTTTATCATGAGAATGCTGTCGGAGAGCTCTCTCTCCTGGCCGTCGAGCGTCGTGAACTTATCGCCGTCCTTCGCCGTATCGACGATGATCTTTCCGCCGCGCACGGTGCGGATATCGAACGCGTGCATCGGCTGGCCGTACTCGAGCATGACGAAGTTCGTTATGTCGACTATGTTGTTGATCGGGCGCATGCCGGCCTGCATGAGGCAGCGCTGCATCCACCACGGCGACTGCGCGATCTTTATGTCCTTGATGACCCTGCAGCAGTAGCGCTTGCAGAGATCCGGCCTTCTGATCTCGACCTTTATATAATCCCCGCTCTTTTCGGGAGCGACCTTCCTGCATTCGGTCTCGGGGTATCTGAGAGACTTTCCGAACGTCGCGGCGGATTCCCTCGCGATGCCGAGCATCGAAAGGCAGTCCGGCCTGTTCGGCGTTATCTCGAAATCGACCGCGGGAAGCTCCATCCCGAGGGCTTCGATTATCGGAGTACCGGGAACGAACGACTCGTCGTCGAGTATCCACAGTCCGTCCCTGTCCCTTACGGGGACGATCTTGTCCGCGAAGCCGAGCTCCTGGCAGCCGCACATCATTCCGTAGCTCTCGACGCCGCGGAGCGCGCCGGCGGTTATCGTCTCGCCCTCTTCCGTTTTGGGCTTTCCGTGCAGCGGACCGGGCACGTGGCTGCCGTCGAGCGCGACGGCGACCTTGTCGCCCTCTTTCATGTTCGAAGCGCCCGTGACGATCTGCACGGGGGCGTCCTTTCCGACGTCGACGCTGCATACGACGAGCTTGTCGGCGTTGGGATGTCTGTCTATTTTGAGGATCTTTCCGACGACTACGCCGCTTATCCCCTTATCGAAGTATTCCACGGTCTCGAGGTTCGTGCCGGAGAGCACCATGCCGTCGACCCACTGATCGACCGGCATGTCGATATCCGTGTATTCGCTGAGCCATTTAACAGGTACTAACATCTCTTTCTGCCTCCTCTACTTGAACTGCCTGATGAAACGGATGTCGTTCTCGTAAAGCAGGCGTATGTCGTCAACGCCGTACTTGAGCATCGCTATCCTCTCAACGCCCATTCCGAAGGCGAAGCCTGTGTATTTTTCGGTATCTATGCCGCCGACCTTCAGCACGTTCGGGTGTACCATGCCGCAGCCGAGGATCTCTATCCAGCCGCTGCCCTTGCAGATATTGCAGCCGGCTCCGCCGCACTTGAAGCACGATACGTCCATCTCGGCGGAGGGCTCGGTGAACGGGAAGTGATGAGGACGGAACTTGGTCCTGCTGTCCGGTCCGAACATCTGCTTCGCGAAGCTGTCGAGCACGCCCTTGAGGTCGGCCATGGTTATGCCCTCGCCCACGACGAGGCCTTCGACCTGATGGAACATCGGGGAATGCGTCGCGTCCGGGGTATCGCAGCGGAAGCATCTTCCGGGAGCGATGACCTTTATGGGCGGCTTCTTCGCGAGAAGCGTGCGCACCTGGACGCTCGACGTCTGCGTGCGCAGAAGGACGTCGTCGGTGATATAGAAGGTGTCCGTTATGTCCCTGGCGGGATGGTTCGGTCCCGCGTTCAGAGCGTCGAAGTTGTTGAAGACCGTCTCGACCTCAGGACCTTCGGCGACCGAGAATCCCATGTCCATAAAGACTCTGGATATCTCGTCTATAGTGATCGAGATGAGGTGCTTGGCGCCCAGCGGCGTTACTATGCCGGGCTCCGTGACGTCTATCGTCTCGGCGGCGAACTCAGCCTGCTTTTTGAGCTCCCTGAAGTAATCCATCTTGTCCGAGATGGTCTTCTCGATGCGCGTTCTGGCTTCGTTCGCGACGGCGCCGAACTCCTTGCGCTGTTCCGGCGCCATGTCCTTCATGGACTTCATCATCTCGGTGAGCTCGCCCTTCTTGCCGAGGATCTTGACGCGAAGGTTCTCCGCGTCTTCGAGGGACGCTACCGATTCCAGGCGATGCATCGCCTCGTCGATCATCGCTTTAAGATTGTCTATCATTTCTGTCTGCCTCCGTTATCCGCGTCCGGCTGCCGCCTGACGCATGGCTTCGTACATTAGCATTCCGCCTGCCAGGGCCGCGTTCAGCGATTCCGTACGCCCTGTCATCGGTATATATACCGTTTCGTCGGCTCCGTCAAGCAGTTCCGCGCTGACGCCGCCGCCTTCGTTTCCTATTATGATCGCGCAGTCCTTCGAAAGGTCGCAGAGAAAGCTGCTGACCGTTCCCTTCATCGCTGCCGCGACGCAGCGCTTTCCGTGCCTTTTGAGCACATCCAGAGCGTCCCGCGCGCTTTCGGCGGGAAGCAGAGGAAGCCTCATAGCGGCTCCCGAGGAAGCCCTCATCGTCTTCGGAGAGAAGGGATCCTGAGTGCCCTTGATGACGACGGCTCCGCCGATATCCATTGCCTCCGCCGTCCGCAGGAGCGTTCCCACGTTTCCGGGGTCCTGCAGCCTGTCAAGCACGAGCACGTTCCTTCCGCCGCACGCGGCGAAGAATTTCTCTTCCGTAAACACCGGCTTCTCGGCGACGGCTATGATGCCCTGCGGCGTCTGCGCCTGCGCTATCCTGGCGAATATCCTGTCCGTCGTCCCGTATACGGCCAAGCCCTCTTCCTCGGCTCTCGCGGCGATATCCGCCGCCTCCGGGGAGACCGACTCGGCCCTGATAAAGATGAACCGGAGCCTTCCTCCGGCAAGCGCCTCCCTCACGACCGAAGGCCCTTCGAGAAGGCAGCAGCCCTCTCTGTCCCGGTGCTTCCTGTCCGCGAGCGAAGCCGCGAGCTTTACTATTCTGTTGTCGGCTGAGGTTATCGCTTTCAATACCGTTTTATAACGCCAATGCAGGGGCGGGATGCCCCGCCCCTGCACAGGACAGCTTTTTGAGCTATAATTTTATCTCGTTGTTCTGAAGGAACTTGGGGATCGGGAAGTCGTTGCTGCTGTTGTACCCGGTTCCCGAAAGATCCAGCGGCTGATCGAGAGGATCCTCCGCCTGCGGGAGCTCCTGCTCCTGTTCCTCCGCGGTCTTCTCCTCCGCCGCGAGCTCTCCGAGCGACTTCTCCACCGAGCGCTTGCCCATTCCGTCCTCGAAGCCCGTCGCGATGACCGTGACGCGGATCTCGTCCGCGAGGTCTTCGCGCACGGAGGCGCCGAATATGATGATCGCGTCGTCGTCCGCTTCCTTGTTGATGAAGTCCGCGGCCTCGTTGACCTCGAGCATTCCCATGTCGTATCCGCCCATGACGTTGAGCAGCACAGCTCTGGCTCCCTTGATCGACGTCTCGAGCAGCGGGCTCTCCACGGCGTTCTTGATAGCCGTCTGAAGCCTTCCCTCGCCCTTCGCCTGGCCTACGCCCATGTGCGCTATGCCGCGGTCGCTCATTACGGTCTTTACGTCCGCGAAGTCCAGGTTGATGAGGCCGTCGTCGCTGATGAGCGTCGAGATGCCTTCGACGCCCTGCTTGAGCACCTCGTCCGCCATACCGAACGCCTCGACCATGCTGGTCTCCTTGTTCGCTATCTGAAGGAGCTTGTCGTTGGGAACGACCACGAGCGAATCCACGTAGTTCTTTAGGAACTTGATGCCCAGATCCGCGTGCTCCCTGCGCTTCTTGCCCTCGAAGGTGAACGGCTTCGTTACCACGCCTACCGTGAGCGCTCCCGCGTTCTTGGCGGCCTTGGCTATGATCGGAGCCGCGCCCGTGCCGGTGCCTCCGCCCATGCCGGCGGTTATGAAGACCATATCGCTTCCCTGAAGGATCTCCTCGATCCGTTCGAGGCTCTCCTCGGCGGATTTCTGTCCGATCTCGGGATTGCCGCCGGCGCCGAGCCCCTTGGTGAGCTTTTCGCCGATCTGGATCGTCGTCTCCGCCTTGGATCTTCTGAGGACCTGCAGGTCCGTGTTTACGGCGATGAAGCTGATCCCTCCGAGTCCGGAATCTATCATCCTGTTGACGGCGTTGCATCCGCCGCCGCCTACGCCTACTACTTTAATTACAGCCGGATTTTCGGCAGGTGTATCGAATTGTAACATTGGGGACATGTTCGGCCTCCTGTGTATAACATCAAACGATTTACACAGTAATATTAGCACAACTTGTCCCTCGTTGCACACCTTTTATACAATATATTGTGATTTTTTTGCGGGAGGCTCTCCTCAGTCTATCCTCGGAGAGAAGGAGATGTAATTGTCGCGTCCGACTTTTATGACGCCCCTGGTGACCTCTTCCTGGTACAGCTCCTCCATGAGCTGCTTTACGTTGCCCATGTTGTCGCGTATGTTCGAAGGAGTCCCCTCGCAGTAGAGGTCGTCGTAGATGTACGCCTTGACTATGACGGCGGAGAAGTTTATCCGCTTGAAATAGAGGTCGTTCTCGTCCATCATCGCGAGCATCTCCAGCGTATCGGTGAACAGATAGTTCTCCTCGACGCTCAGGGCCTTGCCCGGAGTCATCTCGATCACCGTCATGCCCTCGAGCACCGGGACCTTCGGAGCCTGCTCGGTTATCCTGAGGACCATGCCCTCGTCGTCTATGAGCACGTAGCTGGAGCCGTACGGAACGGCCGCGTATTCCTCGCGCTCGATGATATCGACCTTTATCGTGGATGGGAGCTTTCTGCTCAGCTTGACGAGCTTGATGTACGGATCCTGCAGAAGGATGTCCTTTGCGGGACGGAGCTTCGTCGAGAATATGTTCTTTCCCGTCTCGATCTGCGACATCTCGGCGATCTGGGCCTCCGTGTAGTACCTGTTGCCCTCGACCTCGATCCTCGACACGTTGAAGAAATCGGAGCGCGCGAAAAGCAGGCCGCACGCTAATACGGCGAGGACTATCATGAGCCGCAGGAAATAATGCTTGCGGCGCCTCTTCTTTTTCTTTTTGTGCTTCCCCTTGGGATCCTCCGCCGGCCTGTCTTCCGGGTATTCAGGATATTCCGAAGGGACGTTGTTCTCGTCCATTATCTTATGTTCTCGTATATGGTCAGGGCGGCGTCCTTTATCGAAGCCGCGGCCGAAGCGGCCGCCATCCGCGCCAGACCTTCTCTGTCATTATAAAGCTCAAGGGCCGTTTTGACCAGCAGCTTCGGATCTTCGGAAAGAGAGCTCTCCTCGATCAGCCGCGCGCCGCCGGCCGAGCAGACCGACATCGCGTTGTGATACTGGTGGTTGGCCGTCACGTTCGGTGACGGTATGAATACCGCGGGCTTTCCCGAAGCGAGCACCTCGCACAGCGTGATCGCGCCGCTGCGGCTCACCACGAGGTCGGCGCACGCCATCAGACGCGGCATGTCGTCGGCGTAGTCGATGAGCGTGACGAAGCCGTCCGCGCCGCCGATACCGGCGAGAGAAGCCGCGACCTCCCCGTAATAGCGCTTCCCGGTCACGAAGAACACCTTGATATCCTTCGGACCGCCGTCCTCCGCGACCGCCTTTATCAGCTCCAGCGCCGCCGCGTTGACGGCGGAGGCTCCGAGGCTCCCGCTGCATATCAGTATGACGAAGCTTCCTTCGACGCCGAGCGACCTGCGGCTCCCCTCAGGGTCCGCCGTAAAGAACGCCTCGCGCACCGGATTGCCGGCGAGCACGAGCTTGCCTTTGTCTTTAAAGAATCCCGCGGCCTCGGGAAAGCTTATGAATACCTTTTTCACGTATTTCTCGAGCGATCTGTTGGCCACGCCCGGGAACGCGTTCTGCTCCTGTATGTAGCATCTCACGCCGAGCCCGGAGGCCTCGCGCACGACGCTTCCGGTCACGTAGCCTCCCGTCCCGATGACGACGTCCGGGCGGAACTCCTTTATGATCGCCCGCGCCTGAAGGCTGCCCTTCACGTAGTCCGCGGCCGTCCTGAATATCTTGAGGGGGTTGTGCCTGTCTATGCCGCTGGCATCTATGCTCTTTATGTCGTAGCCCGCGCCGGGGACGAGCCTGTTCTCCATGCCCCTGCGCGTGCCGATGAACAGTATCTCCGAGCCGGGCTCAC
>JAEEVI010000161.1 GCA_016287035.1 Bacillota bacterium | reverse complement strand
CGAAGAGCTTCAGCATCCTCGCCACGACCTCCCTTGCGGAGTTGACGTGCACGGCGATATTTTCCTGTGTCATCCTTATCTCGTCGCTGCCGTTCTTGTCGCTCGTGAACAGCAGGAACTCCGCCAACCGCCTGTCGAAACGCGCGAACAGCGCCTGCTGCAGAACCCAGACGACGGACGAAAAGCGGTCGCTGATGGTCTCGTACTGAAAGCACCTCACGTACACGTTCTGCTCTACCAGCTTCGCGAACACGCCGGAATCGATTATCAGGATCTCGCTGTCGATCTCGGCCGTCATGTGCGTCTCGAACGTTATCTGCCGTATGACGCAGCCGGACGACAGCACGCAGTTCTCCCCCGCGTTTATGTGGTACAGCGTGACCTCGCGCCCCTCCTCCGAGAGCAGGTAGACGCGGATCCTGCCGCGTATGACGTGGATCATGCCCAGGCAGCTCTTCGAGCAGCTGTGTATGTGCTGCTTCTTTCCGTAGCTCTTTACGTACGCGCTGCTTTCGACGGTCTCCTTCTCGCTCCGGCTCAGATCCTTCCAGAACGGGAGATCTTCGAGATATTCCTTTGCGTCCTTCATTACAGCTCCTCCAGTACGCGGCCGCGCGCCGCACGTCCGCGGCGCTCCCGCAGCCAATTATAACACGAACCCGCCGAAAACAGCAAAAAGCCCGGAAACAGCGTTTCCGGGCTCCGTGTCTTAAGTTTCCGCAGGCTTGACGCCCGCTCCTCCGGCTAGTCCGCGTCGAAGGGCAGGATAGCGACGATCCTTGCCATCTTGATAGCCTTGGAGACTTCTCTCTGGTGCATCGTGCAGGTGCCGGTGATCCTTCTGGGAAGGATCTTGCCCCTCTCGGTGATGAACTTCTTGAGAGTCTCAGCGTCCTTGTAGTCTATGCGCTCGACGTGATCTGCGCAGAACTGGCAGACCTTCTTCCTGTGCATGCCGCCGAAGCCTTTTCTGTTGTTATCTCTTTCCATTATAAGATTCCTCCTAATTCTCAGATCAGAACGGGATGTCGTCGTCCGTAAGCTGTGTGAAGCCTCCGGGGATCTCTCCGCCGGAAGCGCCGCGGCTGCCGCCGTAGCCCGGATCCTGCTGCGCGCCGTAGCCGCCCTGGGCCGCGCGCGGCGCGAATCCGCCTTCGCCGTTTTCGGACCTGTCACCCCTGTCCAGGAATTCCACACGGTCTGCGAGAACATCTACAGTGTAGATCGTCTGGCCGTTCTTTTCGTATTTTCCAGTCTGGATCCTTCCCTGTATGCCTACGAGGCGGCCCTTCTTCATGTACCGCTCCACGAGCTCGGCCTGCTTGCCGAAGCATACTATCGTCGGGAAATCTGTACCCAGGTCGTTGCCGTTCCGGTCCTTGCCTCTGTCGATGGCGATCGCGAAACGCGCCACGGGGCGCTGGGTCTCCGCAGCGTAACGGATGTCCGGGTCTCTCGTAAGTCTTCCTATCAAAGATACCGAGTTCATTCCGCCGCGCTCCTCTACTTCTCGTCGAGATTGACGATGATGTGTCTCATGCAGTTATCGGATATCCTGAGCCTTCTGTCCAGTTCCTTCGGAAGAGTCGGCGCCGCGTTGAAGTGCATGACGACGTAGTAGCCCTCGGTCTTCTTCTGGATCGGATAAGCCAGCTTTCTGAGTCCCCAGATGTCTGTGTCGACGACTTCGCCTTCAGCCGCGATGATACCCTTGACGGTCTCGATGACAGCTTCCTTCTTGTCGTCTTCCAGAGCAGGGTCGATAACAAACAGCAATTCGTACTTGTTCATTTTTCTAACCTCCCTATGGTCTTAAAGTGGCTGCGTTTCTCCCGCAGCAGAGAGCGTCCGTCCGAGACGGATGCCTAAACAGTATAAAGTCCTTTGCCGCAAAAAGCAAGGGGAATTTGACGAATATCCGCGTCGGCTGCTCAGTTCTCCCCGTCGAAGAGGAAGCAGCTGTGGACAGGCACTTCGCCCGAGATCGGAGCGACCGGCCAGAACGCGGACAGGTTGTCCGCGGCGACCGTGAACGCGCGCGTCGGGATGCCCTCGGGAACGTTCATCGAGAACTCCAGGCTCTCCCCGGCGTCTATGAGCAGCTCGCTGCCCTTCGAGAACGTGCGCCAGCTGTTATCCGTGAGGACGTATTCGACCTCGTCCAGCCTCGCCGTCGTGCCGTCGCGCAGCGCGGCGATGATCACCGTATCGTAAGCGCCCTCGTCTATCGTGAGCTCGTCGAAGACGCGCGTCTTTATGTACTCCGGCGAATTCACGGCGATCATCGCGACCGCGTCCGCGGGGACCTTTTCCTTAAACGCTCTCCAATTGCTCGCGCACGGATGCAGCAGGTACGTGCCGTAGGCGAAGAGCGCCTCGTCATGCTCCCTCGGGAGCTCGAACTCCTGCGTGACGGGATCTCCCGCCTCGCTCTCGCCGCTCACGACGGCGGTGCCGTCACCGAACGCGAGGTCGAGCGCCGTCCCGCCTTCGAACGTGCCGATGTAGTCGCCCCAGAACGTGCGGACTTCGTTGCCGCTCAGATATATCGCCGACGAGAGATCGTCGCCCTGCCATATGAGGTCCGTCCCGTAGATCGTGTACACGAAATCGTACGCGCCCTTGCTGAAGAACAGATACTCGCTGACGTTCGGATTTACGTGGCCCTCGACGACGATCCAGTCGCCCGCGCCGACGCAGCCCAGGAGGGCGTTCGATATGCCGATCTCGTTCTCATGGACGTCGAACCGCGAGTTGTTGTATATGAACGTCGTTCCGTCGACTCCGGTCTCCGCCGGAAGGGCTCCGAGATCGAAGAGGCCGTACTCGGCGCCGTCGACCTGCGTCATCCCGGAGAGGCGCCCCTGAGAGTCCGTCTTCGCGCGGACCATGAGCAGCGGATATTCTCTTGAGAGCTTGTCCTGCGAGAGGATGGCCGACGTGTCGAGTTCGAAGGGCTCGTATTTCGCGGACAGCAGATCGTCCGCCGTAAACCTCGCGCAGAGATAGTGCCGGTCGGTGTACTCCGTATAAGCCTCCCACGAGGACTCTTCCATCTTCTGCAGCCACACCGAGCCATCGTCGTCTGCCTTCCAGACCCAGGCGTAGAATTCGTCGTTCGTCTGCGGCAGCGTCGAAATATTCGCGTCCGTGCCGCGGTGAAGGACCCATTCGAGCCCCTCGAAATCCGGATAGACGGCCGGCGATGGAGCCTGCGCGAAGATCGCGTCCGCGACGAAGCTCGTGCCGTTCCCCACCTCGCGCAGGAAGAGATAGTCCTCTCCGCCGAAGCTCGTGAAATAGTACGTTCCGCTCGTATCGGCCTGACCGATCTCCAGCGCGTAGCTCATCCAGGGAAGGTCGTCCCTGAAGGCTCTGTCGATCTCGGTGAAGTTTATCATGAAGAAGTCGGGCGCCTCTCCCTTTGCCTCTTTCGCGTACATGCGGTCGAGAGAGAAGGTCCCCTTCGCCTGAGCGCCGTCGGACAGCCTCGTGTAGACGCACGCGCCGTCCGGCTCTATCGAGAGCGTCGCGTAGTCGCCGCCCCAAGCCTTGTCCGCGAAGCGCCACTCTCCGGCGAGGAATTCGAGGATCCCTTCCGCGGCAGTTAGGTCGGGTGCGGGCTTCGCGGGAGGCTCAGCGGGAGGCTCAGCCTCCGGCTGAGACGGTGCCGCGGACGCCGCCGGCGCAGCCGGCTGCGCGGGCACAGGCGCCTGAGCCGCGCTCCCTCCGCACGCCGCGAGGCCCGCGAGCATTAAGACGCAAAGGACAACTGCTGCAAATTTTTTCATGGCTGCCAACTCCTTGAAGTTAACGTTCTTTATGCCGTTCCGAGCGGTCATGAAAGACCCGCCTAGAAGCACTTTCTCAGGATCTCCTCGGAAGGGCCGTCCTTCCCGGTGAGGGCTCCGACGGCGAAGTACAGCACAGCGCCCGCGAGCAGGCCCCATACGACCGCGTTGATGCCCCAGACCTTTACGTTGTAATAGCAGAACACGTAGACCGCCGCTGCGCCGACGCTCGAGGCGACGGCTGCCTGCCTCGTGCCCTTCCTCCAGAACAGGCCCCCGACGAGCGGCCAGAAGAAGCTGCACTCGAGCCCGCCCATCGCGAACAGATTCAGGAAGAATATGATGTTCGGAGGATCGAGCGTCAGGAGGACGACGACCACGCCGAGCACGAACGTGACGGCGACGCCGGCCTTCGATATGCTCCTGTTGTACTTTTCGAGCTTCGCGGGATCGTCCTTGACGTAGTACGTCTTCCACAGATCGCGCACGATCGCGGCGGACGCGAGTATGAGCAGCGAGTCGGCCGTGGACATGACCGCGGCCATGGGCGCGGCGAGGAATATCCCCGCGAGACCGACGGGCATTATCTGCTGGACGATATAGGGTATGAAGTAATCGGACGTCGGAAGGTCCGCGCTGTCGACGAGGGCGCCGGCCCACGTTCCGGCGAGGTGCATTCCGACGATGACGAACGAGCAGGTGATGACGCCGATCCACATCGCGCTGTGCAGGCTCTTCGTGTCCTTGAAGCCCATCGCGCGCGTCGCGGTCTGCGGCAGTCCCAGCGTTCCGAAGCCGACGAGGATCCAGAACGAGAGCAGCGAGCCGGGCGCGTATTTCGAGAAGAGGTCGTCGTAGACGCCGGGCAGATTCTTCGCGAGCCCCGCGTCTATGCCGGATATGCCGCCGCCGGCACGCAGCACGAAGAACAGGAACAGGAAAGTGCCCGCGGCCATTATGATCCCCTGCAGCGTGTCGGTTATCGCGACTGCCGTAAAGCCGCCGAACGCGGTGTACGCGACGACGACGAGCGCGAATATCAGCAGGGCCTTTGTGTAGCCGATGCCGGTGATGGACTGGATTAGCGTCGCTCCGCCGGTGAACTGCGAGATCATCTGCGCGATAAAGAAGGCGACCATGAGCAGGCTGACCGCTATGACGAGCACGTCGCTCTCGTAGCGCGCCTTGAGATAGCCGACGACGGTGACCGCGCCTGTGCGCCTGGACACGAGCGCGAGCTTGTTTCCGAGGACGCCGAGCACGAGGAACGTGACAGGGATCTGGACGGCGGCGACCCAGGCCTGGGCGTAGCCGTACGTCATTCCCGCGGCGCCGGGGCCGGATATGAACGAGCTTACTGAGGTATAGGTGGCCATCGTCGTCATCGCGAGGATGAGTCCGGTCATGTTGCGGCCGCCTATGAAATACGTCTTTTCAGCGCCGAGCGTGCTGCCGGCGTTGCGCTTCCTGCTGAACACTATGCCCGCGGCCGCGTTCACGAGAAGATAAGCGATCAAAATGACGAGCAGTATGATCTGGTTCCTTGTCATCCTACTTCGCCTCCTCTTCTTCGTCGTATTCGAAATCGACGAATACGTGCTTGAGGAGCCAGCGGACTCCCGCGATCGCCAGTATTATGGTCCCGCCCACGGAGACGGAGAACCAGGCCGGCATCCCGAGGAACCTCATACCCGTGCCGTTGAGGATAAAGGCGGTTCCCACATGCCACGCGCAGCACAGCGCTGTGACTGCCAGGGTCCCCTTTATCTCGCGGACGCATTGCTCGTGCTTTTCCCTGTTTGTCATT
>JAEEVI010000160.1 GCA_016287035.1 Bacillota bacterium | reverse complement strand
GGTGAGCGGCCTTGGGTTCGCGACGATAAACGCCAGCGAGATGCTCTGCTGCTCGGACGACGTCATATGCCAGCACTTCGATCCGCCAGTGTACGCGCAGCTCGGGATCGCGTATTACGAAGAGAGCATGCGCCCCATGGTGAACAGGTTCGCCAACCTTATACTCGCCTCTTTGGGCGAAGCTTTTACTGAATAGTTTTATTTATGATATAAATTTGAATAATTATTTTCTGCCGGCCGAAAATGACCGGCATTTTTACGCTTTGGAAACATTATGCAAACAAAGTGTTATAACCGCAAAATGTAATTGCCGGATTTCCAAAAAAGGATTTTACACTAAATATTATATGATGATAATAATATTTTAGACAGTCATACGTCTGTCGTTATAAGTTGGCCTGCGGCATGCAGGCGGGGCTCGGAACGCCATCCGGGTCTCAAACGGAATCATTTTCATAAAGGAGATTGTACTCATGAGTGAAAACAAAGCAAATGTCAGCATTAATGCCGACAACGTCGATCTCGACGGTCTCAATCCGATACCGGCGTCACACCGTACAGTATCGGTCATGAACTACGCGATGATGTTCTGGTCATCCACCATCATCGTACAGATCATGGTAATCGGTCTTTACCTCATGCCCGCCGGCGGCGGTGTCCTGAACTTCGTTCAGACCCTCGTAGTCGGTATCCTCTCTGCTCTCATCATCACGATCGTAATGACTCTCAACGGTGATGCCGGCGCGAGATACGGCGTTCCCTACGTAATGCAGGCAAGGCTCAGCTTCGGAACTCAGGGTTCCAAGATCGTCGGCTTCATTCGTTCGGTCCCCGCTATCTGCTGGAACGGCGTCTGCACCTGGATCGGCGCTCTCGCTCTCCGCACCGTAACTCAGCAGATCTTCGGATGGGGCAACGTATGGGTATACTTCATCGCGCTGCTCATCATCCAGTCCTACCTCTCCTACAGAGGGATCGGCACCATCAAGGGATTCGACGCGACGATGTCCATCGTAATCTTCATCATGCTGATCTACTTCTTCATCGTTGTATTCGCTTCCGGCAAGGTAGACTTCACTGAAGCTCTCGCTTACAAGGGAACCTGGGGTCGTCCTTTCTGGGCCGGCGTTATGGGCGCGACCGCTAACTACACCACGGTACTGCTCAACAGCTCCGACCTCATCCGCCACATCAAGTTCAAGGATGTAAACAACTCCAAGGGAGAGAGCCTCTTCGCCAACATGTTCGGTATCATCCCGCCCTGGATGTTCATGTTCCTTGCCGGTATAATCATCGCTCTCGCTACCGGTGCTTCCGATCCTATCGAAGGTCTGGTAATGCTCTCGCCGCATCCGGTGTTCGGCATCATCCTCCTTTGCTTCATCGTTCTCGCACAGGTAACCTCCAACCTTACCCTGAACATCACTCCTGTTGCTCTCGCGTTCCAGGATACGTTCCGCGTAAAGTGGAGAACAGGCGTTATCCTTACCGCCGTTCTGTCCGTTATCGTTTGCCCGTGGGTCCTCTATGGAGCTGATTTCTTCTTCGTATTCCAGAACATCTACTCCTCCTTCCTCGGACCTATCTGCGGCGTAATGCTTTCCGACTACTACATCTTCAGAAAGCAGAACATCAACATCCCCGAGCTCTACGAAGGATCCAAGTACACCTATAAGGGCGGCTTCGCTCCGACCGCGTTCATCGCGCTCATCTGCGGCGCCATCATCTCCGCTTGCTTCTTCGACATCTCCTGGCTCGTCGGTATGCCTTCCACGTTCGTTATCTACACGATCCTCAAGAAGGTCCTCCCGCTCGAGAAGAAGGACGAGGAGCTCCAGGGCATCCGTTAATCCTAAATATCGGCGTTACTGCCTGAGCGTGCCGCCCCTAACGGGGCGGCTGCTTACAGCTCAATAATTTTTTTTCGGGAACTTGGTCAATTTATCAGACGTTTCAGGAGAAAGGAGAACCAATGAAAATCGACAAGTTGTACACGAATGCTGTCATCGTATCGACGACAGGCCGTTTTGCGGGCTGCATCGGTGTGAAGGACGGAAAGATCGCGTTCGTCGGCGCTGACGCCGAAGGATACGAGGCTGCGGAAGTCATCGACTGCGGAGGAAAGTTCCTTCTTCCCGGTTTCATCGACGCGCACATCCATCCCTCCGATCCGGGTCCCACGAACAACAGGGAAGACATGGAGCATCTCACGCAGTCCATGGCTGCCGGCGGCATCACCACCGGCCTTATGATGCCTTTCCAGACTCCTATCATCAAGGATGTCGAGGCATATGAGTATACCAAGAACTATTTCGAGGGCAAGGGCTATGTCGATTACGGCATCCACGGCGGCGCTATCGCTACCAACCTCGACGAAGCTGACGACCTCTGGAGGAAGACCGGCGCTACCGCGATGAAGGCATTTATGTGCTTCTCCACCACGGACTGCCCGTTCCTCGAGGACGACACGTTCTATGCTCACCTTGAGATCCTCGCCAAGAACGGCGGTATCGCAATGATCCACTGCGAGAACGACAAGATCCTCAAGAAGAGAGAGATCGAGCTCAAGGCTGAAGGCAAGTGCGACGGCAGAGCTTACAACGCTTCCCACCCCGACTACGCCGAGGTCGAAGCTATCCAGAGAGCTATCCTGTTCCTCAAGCAGACAGGCGCGGCCGCAGTTATCGTTCACGTATCCACGGCCGAAGGTCTCCGTCTCATCAAGAAGGCGAGAGAAGAAGGCGTCAAGGTCTGGGCTGAGACCTGCCCGCACTACCTCACCTTCGTCGTAGAGGATTACGACAGGCTCGGAGCAGCTCTCAAGCAGTCCCCGCCGTTCCACGAAGAGCCCAACAGGCTCGAGATGTGGGATCTGCTCGGCAAGGACGGCTATGTAAGCACTATGTCCTCCGACCACTGCCCGTTCACCGAGGAAGAGAAGTTCGCAGATCCCAACAACATCTGGATCGTTCCGAACGGTATCCCCGGCGTTCAGGCCATCGCTCCCGTAATGCTCAACGGCGTCGCCGAGGGCAAGATCACGCTCGAGAAGGTCGTCGAAGTAACGAGCTTCAACGCTTCCAAGCTCTACGGACTCTATCCGAAGAAGGGCGTTCTGCAGCCCGGTTCGGACGCGGACTTTGTCGTCGTCGACATGGATCTCAAGAAGGAGTTCAAGAAGGAAGACAACTTCTCCAAGTGCCCGTGGTCGCCGTTCTTCGGCTACACCTTCCAGGGCTGGCCGGTAATGACCGTCTGCAGAGGCGAGATCGTCTTCAAGGACGGAAAGATCGTCGGCAAGCAGGGCTACGGCAAGTACGTCGCCCGCGAGAAATAAGCGGACAAACAACATGCAGGGCAGCGCGCAGGTGCTGCCCTGTATTTCACAAAGGAGAAAAAAATGCATAAAAGAGCTGACGAACTTCGTTGGGAAGTACAGAGCAAACTAAAGGGCGGAAAGGGAGACATCAATTTCCTCCACGTAGCTGAACCCGAAGACATGAACGGCACCTGCCGCCAGTGGGGACTCAGCGTCATCCCGCCGGGATGTTCGATCGGAAAGCATACCCACACCGGCGACTACGAGATCTACTATTTCCTCAAGGGAAAGGGACTCCTCGACGACAACGGCGAGGTCCTGGAAGTAGGCCCCGGAGACATGATGCTCTGCAAAGACGGCGACTATCACGCGCTCGAGAATATCGGAAGCGAGGATCTCGAGTATGTGGCCGTCATCACGTATACCGATCCTCACAGATAAGGCATCGTCGGTCGATACGGATCAAAACGCGTATCAAAACAGGCGGAGGGCTGGATCCCTCCGCTTTTTGTGTGGCGCTTTCGCATGAAATGTGAGAGAATGAGTCAGGCAGCCCGAGTTCTCAGGGCTGCGCTTTGAAGGAGAAAGGAGCGGGCCTTCCCGCGGAAAGATCATGATATACATCGGAAACCATCTGTCGTCGTCCAGGGGCTATCTCGCGATGGGCGAAGCAGCGCTCTCGCTCGGCGGCGACACGTTCGCGTTCTTTACGAGAAATCCCAGAGGCGGGAAGGCCAAGGACGCCGATCCGGCCGACGCCGCCGCGCTCATGGAGCTCCTCGGCAGAGAGGGTTTCGGCAGACTTGTCGCGCACGCCCCTTATACCATGAACCTCTGCTCGGACAAGCCTTCGATCAGAAAGTTCGCGCTCGATATGTTCTGCGACGATCTTAAGCGCATGGAGAACACGCCGGGACAGTATTACAATTTCCATCCCGGCTCGCACGTCGGGCAGGGGACCGACGCGGCGATCGATATCATCGCGTCCGCGCTGGATACCGCGATGTTTGAAGGGATGACGACGACGGTGCTGCTCGAGACCATGTCCGGCAAGGGCAGCGAGGTCGGCGGAAACTTCGGCGAGCTTCGCCGCATAATCGATTCCGTAAAGGACAGCTCTCATCTCGGCGTCTGTCTGGACACCTGCCACGTATGGGACGCAGGCTACGACATAGTCGAAGATCTGGAGGGCGTCCTCGACGAGTTCGACAGAGTCATCGGCCTCGACAGGCTCAAGGCCGTCCACATAAACGACAGCATGAACGTCCGCGGCGCGGCCAAGGACCGTCACGCGAAGATAGGTGAAGGCCATATCGGAGGAGAGGCTTTCAGGCGGATCGTGAGGTGCGAAAGGCTGCAGGGCCTTCCGTTCATACTCGAGACGCCGAACGACGACGCGGGCTACGCGAGAGAGATCGCGATGCTGCGCGCGTGGAGCAGGGGCGAAGAAGCTCCGGAGGTATAGATGATATCAGCAAAGAGGGCGCTTGCGGCCGCGCTGGCCGCTTTGCTCGCGGCATCGCTGCTTTCGGGATGCGCGGGCGGCAAACAGAGCGCGCAGAGCTCAGGCTCTTCGATACAGATCGTGGAGGAGACCTCCGGCCAGGGGCAGGGGCTGCCTGAGGCGCAGCAGGAGGCTGCCGTAGCCTCGGCGTTCATAACTCAGGACGATATCCCCGTATACGAGGGAAGGACGTACGTGCCCGTAAACGGAGGCGTTCCCGGCTTTACGGAGGACGATCTCACGACAGAGCCGTTCGAGATCTACGGAGAGCTCGACAGCCTCGGGCGTTGCACGGCGGCGTACGCCAACATCTGCGAAGAGCTGATGCCCACGCAGGAGCGCGGCTCGATACGCGACGTAAAGCCCAGCGGCTGGCATTCGGTGCGCTACGACGACGTCATACCGAACGGGTATCTGTTTTCCCGCAGCCATCTGATCGCGTTCCAGCTCGCGGGGGAGAACGCCAACCCGAAGAACCTCATAACCGGCACGTATTACATGAATGCCGTCGCGATGCTCCCGTTCGAGGAGGTCGTGGGCGACTACGTGCGCGAGACCGGCAATCACGTGCTGTACCGCGTGACCCCGGTATTCGAGGGCGACGATCTTCTCGCCAGAGGCATACAGATGGAGGCCATGTCCGTCGAGGACAAGGGGCGCGACATCTGCTTCAATATATTCGTTTTCAACATCCAGCCGGGGATATCGCTGGATTACGCGACAGGCGAGAGCTTCGCCGGCGGCGCGACCGCGGCCCGGCAGCCGCAGGTGACGTACTATCTCAACCATTCTTCCCGCGTGTTCCACATGCCTTCCTGCGAGGGCGCGGCGAAGATGAAGCAGGCCAACAGGCTCGAATTTACAGGCGGACGCGCGGACGCCGTGTTCCTCGGCTACGATCCGTGCCCGTACTGCCATCCCTGACGCCATGAACGGATCCGGATCGCAAAAGAACATAATACAGATACGCGGCCTGGAGTATTCCTACCCGCCGCAGGACGACCGCCCGGCCGTTCCCGCGCTTTCGGGCGTCGATCTCGACGTCGCGGAGGGGAGCTTCGTCGCGGTCGTGGGACGAAACGGCTGCGGCAAGTCGACCCTGGCCAAGTGCATGAACGCGCTGCTGCTGCCGGATTCGGGCAGCGTGGTATGCGCGGGCTTTGACACGTCCTGCGGGGAGACTGTCTGGGAGCTTCGAAGGAACGTCGGCATGGTGTTCCAGAACCCCGACAACCAGCTCGTCAGCTCCGTCGTCGAGGACGACGTCGCCTTCGGCCCGGAGAATCTCGGAGAGGATCCCTCGGAGATAAGGCGGCGCGTAGACGGCGCCCTTAAGGCCGTAGGGATGTACGAGCTGCGCAGGCAGGCGCCTCATCTTCTGTCGGGCGGACAGAAGCAGCGCGTCGCGATCGCCGGCGTGCTCGCGCTGGATCCCAAGTGCGTCGTGCTCGACGAGCCTACGGCTATGCTCGACCCCTCCGGCAGGCGCGAGGTGATGGACATTATCGAAACGCTCCGCGCCCGCGGAACGACCGTGATACTCATAACGCATTTTATGGAGGAGGCAGCGCGCGCGGACCGCGTCGTCGTGATGGACGGCGGAAGGATCGCGTTCGAGGGCTCGCCGGCCGAAGTCTTCGCGCAGACAGGGCGTCTTGAAGAATGCGGACTTTCCGTCCCGTTCGCCGCAGAACTCGCGCAGCTTCTCCGCGAGGAGGGGATCGACGTCCCCGGCGGGATCGTAAACGCGCAGCAGCTTCAGGATCATCTATGCTCGTTGAAGTAAGAAACGTAACATACACATATAACGAAGGTCTTCCGTTCGAGACGACGGCGCTCGAAGACGTCAGCTTTTCGCTGCGCCCGGGCTGCTTTTCCGCGCTCATCGGCCATACCGGCTCCGGCAAATCGACGCTCCTGCAGATACTTTGCGGGCTGATAGAGCCGGGCGCCGGATCCGTGCTCGCGGACGGGACCGACCTGTACGAAAAGACCGGCGCCGCGCTGGCCGCGCGAAGGCGCATCGGGATGGTGTTCCAGTATCCCGAGCATCAGCTCTTCGGAGAGACCGTCCTCGCGGACGTCTGCTTCGGGCCGAAGAATCTGGGGCTTTCGGACGACGAGTGCCGCGAGAGGGCCTTCGAGTCGCTCAGGCTCGTCGGACTGGATCCGGACGAAAAGGCCGGTATATCGCCGTTCTCCCTCTCCGGGGGCGAGCGCAGGCGCGCCGCGATAGCGGGCGTCCTTGCCATGCGGCCGGAGCTGCTGATCCTCGACGAGCCGGCCGCCGGGCTCGATCCTAAGGGCTGCGGGGAGATGTCAGCTCTCATGCGCTCTCTCAACGAAGAAGGCACCGGCATCCTGCTTGTCTCGCACGATATGGACGAGGTCGCGGCTCTCGCTAAGCAGGTCCTCGTTCTCAACGGCGGACGCGTCGCCATGGAAGGCACCTGCGAGGAGGTGTTCTCGCGCGGCGGTGAGCTTGCCCGCATGGGGCTCTCTCTGCCCGCGCCCGCCGCGTTCATGAGCGCGATGGCGCAAAGGGGCTATCCGACGGAAGGCGTCGCGCTCACCGCGCGCCAGGCCGCGCGGAAGCTTTCCGCTCTTTTTGGCAAACGCGGAGGAAACGGGGTATAATGGCAGTAAGGGATATAACGATAGGTCAATATTTCCCGGCCGATTCGCCTCTGCACAGGCTGGACGCGCGCACCAAGATACTCGGGACGGTGCTGTACATAGTTTCGCTGTTCTGCGCGCATAGCTTTTCGGCGCTCGCGGCGGCAGCCGTCATGTTCGCCGTCTGCGCGGCGCTCAGCAGAGTGCCTTTCGGCTTCATGAGCAGGGGGCTCAGGCCCGTGCTGGTCATCATCGCGTTCACGATGGTCCTCAACGCCGCGTTTACGGCAGGGGGCGCTGTGCTGGTCACGCTGGGACCGGTAAGGATAACTTCCGGGGGCGTAAGGCGCGCGGTGTTCATGGCCGTGCGGCTCGTTCTTATGATATTCGGATCGTCGCTGCTGACGCTGACGACCAAGCCGCTCGCTCTGACGGACGGCCTCGAAAAGCTGTTTTCGCCGTTTTCGAAGCTCGGGCTCCCGGCGCACGAGCTCGCGATGATGATGGGCATAGCGCTCAGGTTCATCCCGACGCTCATGGAGGAGACGGACAAGATAATGAAGGCCCAGACCGCCCGCGGCGCGAGCTTCGGCACCGGCGGGCCGATAAGCAGGGCGAAGAGCCTGCTTCCGCTCCTTGTGCCGCTGTTCGTGAGCGCGTTCCGCATAGCGTCGGACCTCGCGATGGCGATGGAGTCGAGGTGCTACAGGGGCGGTGAGGGGCGCACGCGTATGAACGCGGCGTCGCTCGGAAGAAGGGATCTCGCGGCGGCCGTCATTCTCGCCGCGTATATGGCCGTCGTATTGATGATAAACGGATCGCCGCTGGCGTAAGGAGGAAAAATGAGTACAAAGGGCATAGTTTTCACAGCGATCTCCGCGAGCATCGCAGCCATAAGCATCAGCTGCCTGGTCGTGACGCTCTGCATCGAATCCAACAGGAGAAAGAAGATCCGCGGATGAGGCAGCGCTCGATAAAGAGCAGGGATCTCATACTCGAGGAATGCGGAGACTGGCTCGAAAAGGCGCCGGAGTTTTGTAAGGGACGCTGGCGCGGCCTGTTCGGGCGCGAAGACGCGCCGCTCTTCCTCGAGATAGGGAGCGGAAAGGGCAGGTTCATATGCTCCATGGCGTCACGCCATCCGGAGCAGCTTTTTCTTGCGTGCGAGGGAGGTTCGAACATCGCGATCCGCATCCTTCAGAAGTGCAAAGCGCAGGAGCTTGCGAACCTGCGCGTGATAAGGGCATATGCCGACGATCTTTCGGCGTTCTTCGAGGACGGGGAGCTCGACGGCATATTCATAAACTTCTGCGATCCGTGGCCGAAGGCGCGCCACGCGCGGAGAAGGCTGACCCACAGGCGCATGCTCGAGCAGTACCGCCGGGCCGTAAAGCCGGGCGGATATCTGAGGTTCAAGACCGACAACGACGGGCTCTTCGATTTTTCGCTGGAGGAGTTCGCGGCGGCGGGGCTGGCGCCCGCGGCCGTCACGCGCGATCTGCACGCTTCGCCGTTCGCCGCTGAAAACATAATGACCGAATACGAGGAGAGGTTCTCTGCGGAGGGAAAGAATATAAATTACGCCGAGATCCTGTTCTGAACGCGAACGAAACGGCCGCCCCGGTTTTCCCGGAGCGGCCGTGTTTTTATCATGAACTGCCCGGGCCTCAGCCTCGGGCGGACGCGCTAATCTTCTGTCTCCAGCAGACCGTAGGAACCGTCTGCTCTCTTGTAGACGACGTTGATCTCTCCGTTCTCTCCGTTCCTGAACACGAAGAAGGAGTGCTCGAGGAGCTCCATCTGCAGGACGGCCTCGTCCGCGGACATAGGCGTGAGACGGAATCTCTTCGTCCTTACGATGCCTTTTTCCTCTTCCTCTGCAGCCTCGACGTCCGGAATGTCCTCGAATACGATGTCTTTCTGCTCCTTGTGGCGCCTGATGAGCTTAGTCTTGAAGCGCGACATCTGTGTAGAGAGTTTGTCGATGACTTTGTCCAGGCAGAAATAGATATCGTCGCTGGACTCCTCGCCGCGGAAGAGCATCCCGGCAGCGCTGATGGTCGCTTCCAGCTTGCAGCGTCCCTTTTTGACCTCGCTGAGCATGATGTCGGCGTTCACGTTGCTGGAAAAGTACTTGTCCAGCTTCGCGAATTTCTTTTCGATGGTCGCTTTAAGCTTGTCGCTCGGGTTGAAGTTCTTACTGGTGATGGTTAGTTGCATAACAGAACCTCCTTAATATATCTTCACGGTGACCGCCTGCGCGGCTCCCTCTTAAATATATTATACAGTATCTGAGCGAGCTTTCCTTTATTTTTTTTTGAGGAACGGAGGCGCGGGCCGCCCGGCTGACCAGGTCTTTGACCCCACACCTGCCTTTGCCGGGATCTTCCCGAGGACTTACTTCTAAGCTATGCCATGATCACAGCCGCTTCCTGCG
Source organism: Bacillota bacterium (assembly GCA_016287035.1). GTDB lineage: Bacteria > Bacillota > Clostridia > Peptostreptococcales > Anaerovoracaceae > UBA1764. The sequence continues at coordinate 6,884 of JAEEVI010000160.1, read as the reverse complement.
GCTGCTTACGTGGGTCCCTTCGCCCATAGCTGGCCTGGACTTTCAACCTCAGACCCGGGCGGCCCGCGCCTCCGTATCCTTTATCCCATATCCGGCTGCTCCTCCGGCGCGGCCGCCGGGCCCGCGCTCGACGCGAAGCAGAGCAGGAACACCTTTTCCGCCCCCGCGTCCTTCAGGACCTCGGCGCACGCTTCGGCCGTGCTCGCCGTGGTGCATACGTCATCTACAAGTATAACATTTTTGCCGCGGATAATGCTCTCCGCGCCCTCGGGGACGGAGAACGTGCCGCGCAGCATCGTCCTTCGCTGCATGCCCTGGGACAGCCTCGCGGAAGGCGTCAGGACGTCCTTTCGCAGGACTGCTGGCTCGCAGTCGAGTCCGCAGAGCCTGGCGGTGAATTCCGCCAGGAGCTCCGCCTGATTGTATCCGCGCCTCGCCTGCTTTTTCCTGTGCATCGGGACCGGCACGAGAGGAGGGAGCTCGTCGAACGCCGAAAGCTCCGGCCGCAGCCTGTCGGCCATTAGGACCGCGATGTTCCGGGCGGTATACGGCCTGCCGGAGAACTTGAGCTTCTGGAGCATCTGCCGTGTGTAGAAGCCGTATCTGGCGCAGGGCCAGACGCCGTCAAGGCACATGCCGCTCTCCTCCGAGGCGAACGGATCTTTCGTCTCCCACTGTATCTTTTCGCAGCAGGCGTCGCACAGCGCGTAGCTCCGCTGTCCGATCGACTCGCCGCAGCAGATGCAGTATATGTCCCGCGGGAAGACCGCGTCGAGCAGGGCGTTCCCGGCCCGGGCGATGCTATCCCTGATCATTGAAGTCCCAGATGCCGGCGATCCTGAACGCGAGCCCCGAATTCCTGTTCTGCACGGAGTGGTTGTCGACCATGGCGCGGCAGACCCTCGGATCTCCGACGAGCACGACTGCGCGCTTCGCCCTGGTGACGGCCGTGTACAGCAGGTTCCTGCTCGCGAGCATGGCGGGGAATCTCGTCATCGGCATCACGACGACAGGGAACTCCGAGCCCTGGCTCTTGTGGACCGTCATCGCGAAGGCCGTCTCGATCTCCTCGAGGATAGAGGGATCGTAGCTGACGAGCCGCTCGCCGTCGTAGAGCACGTTTACGAGGCCCTTGTCCGTGTCCACCGACTGTATCACGCCGATGTCCCCGTTGAAGACGCCTCTTCCCGTCGAAAAGTCCTTTACGCTGCGCCATTCGAGCTCGTAGTCGTTTTTGTTCTGCATGACCTTGTCGCCGGCGCGGTAGATCCTGCCTCCGGCGATCCTTTCCGGCTTGTCCTCGTCCGGCGGATTGAGCACGGCCTGCAGCGCCCTGTTGAGCTCGACGCTCCCCAGCAGGCCTTTCCTAGTGGGAGTCAGCACCTGTATCGCCGCCGCGGCCTCGCTCCCTTGCGCCCCGATGAACGCGGGGAGCCTCCTCGCGCAGAGATCCTGCAGCGTTTCGCTTATGCTCCGGTCCGAGGGCCGTTCGAGCATGAAAAAGTCGGTGTTCTTATCGTTCCACGACGGATATTCGCCCTTGTTTATGAGGTGCGCGTTCACGACGATCATGCTCTCCGCGGCCTGGCGGAAGATGTCGGTGAGCCTCACGCAGCTTATCCGTTCGCTCTTGAGCATATCCTTGAGCACGCTTCCTGCTCCCACGGGCGGCAGCTGATCGGCGTCGCCGACAAGTATCAGCCTTGTCCCCGGCTTTACGGCGCAGAGAAGACCGTCCATGAGCAGCACGTCGACCATGCTCATCTCGTCTATGATCACGCATCCGAAGTCGAGCGGGTCCTCCTCCGTGCGCGCGAAGCGCATCTCGCCAGCGGTCTCGCTGTAGTAGTATTCGAGGAGCCTGTGTATCGTCGAGGCCGGCCTTCCTGTCGCCTCCTCCATGCGTTTGGCGGCTCTGCCCGTAGGCGCGGCGAGCGCCGTCTCGACTCCGGACGCCTCCAGTATCGAAAGGATCGTCCTGATTATAGTCGTCTTTCCAGTGCCCGGCCCGCCGGTTATGATCGAGACGCCGTTCTTCATGGAGCTGATCACGGCCAGCTTCTGCTGATCTGACAGCTCGATGCCGTGCTCCTTTTCGGAGGCCCGTATGAGCGTGCCGTAGTCCGCGGCGACTGCCGCGAGCGGCGCCGTGCAGAGGGAGAACAGCCTGGAAGCGACTCTGCGCTCCGCCCTGTAATACCGGTAAAGCATGACCGCCTCGACGCCGTCGATGTTCTCCGTATACACCTGGGCGTCCATGATCAGCTCGAAGAGGCTGTCCTGCACCTGCTGGCGCGTGACGTCGAGGAACTGCGCGGTACCCTCCACGAGAGCGGTCTTCTCCTCGTATGTGTTCCCGTTCTGGGCGCTCTGCTCGAGCATGAAGGATATGCCGCAGGCTATTCGCCTTGGCGAATCGTGACCGATACCGATCCTCGCGGCTATCGCGTCGGCCTTGCGGAAGCCTATGCCCCAGACGTCTCCGACGAGCTTGTAGGGATCCTCCTTTACGATATCCGCCGCCTCGCTCCCGTAGGTCCTGTAGAGCTTCAGCGCCGTCGCGGGGCTTATGCCGAAGGCGGACAGCGCGAGCACCGCGTTCGCGTATCCCCGCTGCTCCATGTAGCCCTCGTGTATCGCGGAGGCCTTTACCGGCCCGATGCCGCTTATCTGCGTGAGCCTGCCGGGCTCCTCCTGTATTATCCTGAGCGCGTCGGTCCCGAATCTCGCGACGATCAGAGCCGCGGTGGCGGGGCCGATGCCTTTTATCGCACCCGAAGAGAGGAAGGCCTTTATGCCTTCCTCCGTGGCAGGTTCGTTCTCCTCGCAGTCCGTGAACGCGAACTGTTCGCCGTATTTCGGATGTACCGTCCATTCGCCGGTAAGGGTGTATTCCTTTCCGACTCCGGGGAATCCTATCGTGCCGGTCGCGCAGAACTGCTCGCTTCCGGACTCGAACACGCCGATCGTGTAGAAGTTCTCCTCGTTATGAAAGATGATCTCGGTAAGTCTGGCGCGCTTTTCTTCCTTCATTTATCCTCTTTTGACGAAGGCTTGTACAGCATCCTGTTGTCGAGCGTGCGTACGCGCTCGGAAAAGCTCCCCGGACCGACGGCGCTGAGCGCGTCCTCGAAGTCGAACATGTTCGCGTCGAGGATGTCCAGATAGTGCAGGAGCTCCGCCTCCGGGAACATCGGGCGCACGGGGCTCCCGTATTCCGGCTCGTAGTGGTGGGAGAGGATCATGTGCTCGAGCATCGTCTTCTGCTCGTCCGTGAGGCCGCATTCGCCGGCCATCGTCTCCACGGCCTTTACGCCCTGCGCGATGTGGCCGAGCAGCTTGCCCTCGAAGCTGTATCCCGGCGATATCCCGAGCTCGTTCGACTGTATCTCGTTGAGCTTTTCCATGTCGTGCAGGATGACGCCGCAGACGACCCAGTCCCTGTCCAGTATGGTGTAGACGCCGCAGGCGAGCTCTCCCAGCATCAGCATGCGCTTTATGTGCCACAGCAGTCCTGCCTGTTCGGCGTGATGGTTGCGCATCGCGGCCGGATAGTACAGCAGCCGCTCCTCGTTGTCCTCGAGGAACTTTACCGCGATCTTCCGAAGAGCCGGATCCGATATCGACTTCGCGCGGTCGAGGATGTACGCGTGCATCTCCTTCGGGTCCTCGGGCGCGGCCTTTATGTAGTCCGTCATCTCCACGGGATCGTTTACGCCCGCGACGCGGATGCGCTGTATCCTAAGCTGCCTGGCGCCGTTCCATTCCGTGACGCCGGCGCGGATCTTCACCATGTCGCCTTCCCTGAGCGTTCCCAGGACGATCGCCTCGTCGTCGGAGACGTCCCACTTCTTCGCGTTTATCTCTCCTGTGCGGTCGCCGAGCATCGCGTCGAAGTACAGCTTTTTATTTGAACCGGTGCGGACCGACGCGGCCTTCACCATGAAGAAATCGGTGAACTCCTCGTCCGTCTGCAGCGCGTTTACGAAAAATTCCTTGCTCATATCCTTATCATCCGTTCTCCCGCCCGGGCGGGTCCGCGGGCGCCGCCCGCCGCAGTTTTCTCCGTTTGTTTAAGTATATACTATTTGGCTTTGGTTTGCATTGAGCTTATTTTGAGTTATAATTTATTATATATGTCTATACGCGCTTCATCTGCGGCAACTATAGCACAACTGGAAATTTCTGTCAACCAAAAGGAGACGCATGGCCCAGTATCTAAGGACGCTAATAACAGGCATCGCCGTAACGGATATAATCGATATCCTTATCGTGGCCTTCTTTATATATAAGGTCCTCGGATTCATCAAGAATTCGCGCGCCGAGCAGCTCGCGAAGGGACTCCTCGTCCTTGTCGTCGTGGTGCTCGTTTCCGGATGGTTCAATCTGTACACCGTAAACTGGATCCTCAGCCAGCTCCTCAGCGTCGGTCTCATTGCGCTCGTCGTGGTGTTCCAGCCCGAGCTCCGCAGAGGCCTCGAATACATGGGACGCAGGAGCTTCAGCATCAGGCAGTTCGGCAGCGGCCGCGGTTCGGACACGAAGCCCGCGGACGTGCTCTCGTCCGCCGTCGGCTATTTTTCTTCCACGAGCACCGGCGCGCTCATCGTCATAGAGCGGCAGACTTCGCTCTCCGACGTCGCCGAGACGGGGACCGTCATAGACGCGCGCCTTTCCCCCGAGCTCATCGAGAACATATTCTACGAGGGGTCTCCCCTGCACGACGGAGCCGTCATAATAAGGGACGACAGGATATACGCGGCGGGCTGCATGCTCCCTCTCACAGAAAACCCGAACCTCAGCAAGGATCTCGGAACGCGCCACAGGGCCGGCATAGGCATAAGCGAGGTCTCGGATTCGATAGTCCTCATCGTCTCGGAGGAGACCGGCATCATCTCCATGGCCGAGGACGGCAAGCTGTCGCGCTTCCTGGACGTCAAGACCGTCGAGAAGGCGCTGCTGGCGCACTACGTAAAGGAGCCCGCGGCAAAGACGCCGTTCCTCTCCGTACTGAAAGGAATGATCACGGATGCAAAGAAGTAGGATCGCGGATAAGATCGTCTCGGTCCTCCTGGCGATCCTCATCTGGGCATATGTAATAAGCGGCACGAATCCCGTAGGCACGACGACCGTAAGGTTCATACCGGTGCAGCTCCTCAACGAGTCCGCGCTCCAGAGCGCGGGGCTGGCGATAGCGGGCACCGGCGACTATACGGTGGACGTCGTCATCGCAGGCACGAGAAGCGAGCTGGCGGGCATAAAGAGCGGCGACATAATAGCTCGCGCCGACCTCTCCGATCTCCACGTCGGCCAGAACTATATAACGGTCGAGGTAGAGGCTCCCCAGAACGTAACGGTCAACGAGGTGCGCACGCAGAGCATACAGGTCTACGTCGACACCGCCGTCGCCGAGGAGCGCTCCGTCGCGCTGGACGTAGTGAACGTTCCCGACGGGTTCGAGATATCCACGCTGTTCAGGGGCGCGCAGTCGGTATTCCTGACCGGCGCCAAGAGCCTCGTCGACACGGTCGACAAGGTGCGCATGACCATGGACGCCTCGCAGCTCAAGCAGGACGAGGTCTTCAGCACGACTCTCGACGTCGAGGCGGTAGGAGCCGACGGCAGCGTGGTCCCCGGCGTCAGCATCTCGCAGGAGAAGATAGACGTGCAGGCTGTCCTCTATGCCGTCAAGCAGGTCGCGCTCAACGTTCCTCTTGAGGGCGACTACGATCCGGACGTCGAGGTCGTATCCTCGATAGTCCCGACTTCTATAGTAATAAAGGGTCCTGCCGAGAACATCGAGGACATCTGGACGATAGACTCGTACCCGATAGACGTGAGCGCGATAAGCGAGAGCTGCTCCATAGAGATACAGCCCAGGCTCCCGTACGGCGTCGGCACGGCCGATGCTTCCGCGGAGCTGTACGCCAGATACGAGGTAAGACCGCGCGAGAGGCAGGAGAGCGAGTTCCCCGCGGATAAGATAGAGATAGTAGGCGTCGAAGACGGCATGACGGCGAGCCTCGATCCGGATCAGACGCTGACGGTCCTCGTCAGGGGCACGTCCGCGCAGATGCAGTTCTTCGACGAGTCCGACGTCTCCGTCTGGGTCAGCGCCGCGCAGCTCGGACCCGGAACTCACGAGGTGGATCCGATCGTTTCTATAGACGGGATATACGGAGAGGATATGGTCATAACGTGCTCTCCCGAGACGCTGAAGCTGACGATCGAAGCCGCCCCGCAAGACGACGAGGAGAACGCGTCGGGCGGCGCTTTGCGGCAGCCGGACGACGGCGCCGGCCAGCCGGGCGCGCAGCAGCCCTGAGAGGCTATTTTGTGGCATCGATGAGCCGCTTCCACAACCTGTTGGGAGCGGCTTTTTTGATGTCCAAAAAAGCCGAAAAACCTTGATAAATAGCCTTGCGTTTTGATTTGAATTAGTTTAATATTCTATGTGCTCGAAGAGCCTGGCAACGCGCCTTTAAGGTCCTTTCGTCAGCGAAAAAAATAAGCTAAAAAAAGCGAAAAAAGTAGTTGACAATGGGGTGCGGGGGACATATAATAACGACTGTTCCGCGCCAAACGGGACCGCTCGCAAGAGCACAGAACCTTGAAAACATCATAGTGTAGAAATTGAGTCTTAGAGGTCATTAAGTTGGCCTCAAAATTCAATGAAATTGTACAAAGAAACAATCTGCAAACTTGTAGAAAGAATCTCGTATAATTCCTAAACACAATAATTCCGTTAAAAGCGGAAAGAACGCAAAGCGTTCAAGAGTCAGATTTAAGAGCGAAAGCTTTTAGATACAAGTATTTAAGAGTTTGATCCTGGCTCAGGATGAACGCTGGCGGCGTGCCTAACACATGCAAGTCGAGCGGGAATG
>JAEEVI010000159.1 GCA_016287035.1 Bacillota bacterium | reverse complement strand
CCGGCGGAAAGGTCGACACGGGGAAGATCGGCGTCGTCGGGTTCTCGGTCCAGGGCGAGACGCTCTGCTTCCTGGACGAAGCCGGAAAGCCTCTCCGCAACGCGATCGTCTGGATGGACAACAGGGCCGGAAAGCAGGCGGACGAGCTGCGCGAGCAGTTCGGCAACGAGCTCTGCTACAAGATCACGGGACAGGTCAGCTTCGAGTCGTGCTGGCCGGCGTCTAAGGTCCTGTGGATAAGGCAGAACGAGCCGGAGACGTTCGAAAAGACGCGTCACATCCTTCTGCTCGAGGACTATATAATCTATATGCTCACCGGCAGATTCGTGGCGGAGGGCTCGCTGCTCACGTCGACGGAATACTGGAACATAAAGACGAAGGAATACTGGAAGGACATGCTCGACTACCTGGGCGTGGACGAGGCCTGGCTCCCGGAGGTCCGCGAGTCCGGAGAATGCGTCGGACAGATACTTCCGGAGATGGCCGAAAAGCTCGGCATCGCGCCTGACGCGATGATAACCACCGGCTGCCTGGATCAGGCCGCGGGCGCGATCGGCGTCGGCAACATAAGGCCGGGGATCTTCTCGGAGAACATCGGGGCGGCGCTGGCTATCTGCGTCCCGACGGCGAAGCTCACCTACGATCCCAACAGGCTCATGCCGGTCCACTATTTCGCCGTGCCGGACACGTACATGATGCACACCTTCACGACCGGAGGCATGTTCCTGCGCTGGTTCCGCGACGGCTTCTGCCAGCAGGAAAAGGACATGCAGGAGCTTACAGGGATCGACGCGTACGATCTGCTCAACCGCGAGGCCGAGCAGGTCCCGGCGGGCGCCGACGGGCTCATAGCTCTGCCGCATCTGCAGGGCTCTATGGCGCCGGACGTCAACCTCAACGCCAAGGCCGTCTTCTACGGAGCGACGCTCAAGCACAAGAAGCCGCACTTCGTGAGGGCGATAATGGAGAGCCTCGGATACATAATCTGCAGGAATCTCGAGGCGATCGGCGATATGGGGCTGGAGGTCGACCAGATCCGCACCATGGGCGGCGGCTCCAAGTCGGACGTCTGGAACCAGATAAAGGCGGACATAACGGGCAAGACGCTGAACGTCACGTACTCCTCTCAGGATACTGCCTGCCTCGGCGCGGCGATCCTCGCGGGAACGGCTGTGGGCGCGTTCGAGAGCATCGAGGCGGCGGTCGACAGCATGGTCAAGATCCGCAAGTCGTTCGTCCCCGACATGGAAAAGCACGCCATGTACGTAAAGCAGTACAGGAAATTCAACGTCCTGTTCAAGGCTCTTACAGAGCTCTTCGACATGGACGCCGCGGACGCGGAAGGATAGCGGAAAAAGCTACATAAGCGCGGTGTAGACCGCGAGCACGACCGGTATCGTGAACATGCACAGGAGCGTCGAGATAGCGAAGAACGCCGAAGCGTATGTCGGGTGCCGGTCGTATTTTATCGACAGCGCCATGCACAGCGTTACGGTGCCCGTCGACAGCGCGATGAAGCACGACGTCGCGATCAGCTCCGGCACGTTGAACAGCTTGAAGAATATTATCGTGGAGAGCGGCGCTACGAACAGCCGTATGACGTTTCCGACGTACAGGTTCTTTTTGCGCAGCGCCTCGCCGAGGTCGGCGCTGGCGAGCGTCGAGCCGGCGATCAGCATCGAAAGGGGCGGCGCCATGTTCCCGAGCGTCACTATTGGATCCGCTATGAGCGTGGGCACGGGGACGCGCAGAAAGTATATGAGGACGCCCACTATTATAGAGAGCACTCCGGGGTTGAGGAGCGCTTTAAGCATATCCCTGCCCTGGATATTGCCCTTGATGACGAACAGCCCGTACGTCCAGCTTATGAGGCAGCACGATATCACCACGCCCGCGGTGTAGAAGCTCGCCTCGGAGCCGAGCACGAGGTTGATTATGGGGATCCCGAGGAATCCGGGATTAGAGACGGCCGAGGAGAACCTTTCGATAGCCCAGTCCGGATTATCCTTTTTTCTTATAACGATGCTGCTGACGATTATCGCCAGCACCTGCGAGAACATGCCGGCGAGAAACGCCAGCACGAGGCCCTTCGCTTTTTCCGGCGTATACTCGCGTATGCACAGCCCGATGATCATCATCGGAAGGGCAAGATCCGTGAGCAGCGTCGACATCGCGCTCGTGCGCTCCTTGTTGAAGACGCCCCGCTTCGACAGGATGAACCCAGCGAGTCCGATGATCATGAGTTTTATTATCGCCTGTACGGCCGTGATTATAAGTTCCATATATCCTCCGGCGCTCTTGAGCGCACGTGCGGACCGGTCAGGCAGGATCTCCCGCGCGGATGTCCGGTCTTGAAAACGTTTGCACTTTCCTGCATTTTACATCAGAAGCGCGTTATTTGCAAGCGGCTGCCGGCGCGGCGGGGGGCGGGATCCTGTCTCCGCGTCATCTCTAAGCGGCTGATAATTTTGTTCTAAACTGTTGAATTATTTTCTAAAGAACTTATAATTATCAATAACGGATG
>JAEEVI010000158.1 GCA_016287035.1 Bacillota bacterium | reverse complement strand
AAGATGGTATCCGACGCCGCGGCGACGAAGGCTCCGATCGCGAAGATAGCCGACAGGGTCGCGGGCGTGTTCGTTCCCGCGGTCATCGGGATCGCGGCGGTCACGGTCGCGGTCTGGCTGCTGTGCGGGCAGACGTTCGGATACGCGCTTGCAAGAGGCATATCCGTGCTGGTCATAAGCTGTCCGTGCTCGCTCGGTCTGGCGACGCCGGTGGCGATAATGGTAGGCGGCGGCATGGGCGCGAAGAACGGTATACTGTTCAAGAACGCCGTCGCGCTGGAGAATACCGGAAGGACGCAGATCGTCGCGCTCGACAAAACAGGAACGATAACGAAGGGCGAACCCGTAGTCACGGATATCGTGCCTTCGGAGGGAGTCTCCGAGGCGGAGCTGCTCGAGGCGGCGTACGCGCTCGAGGCGAAGAGCGAGCACCCGCTCGCGAGGGCCGTCGTCGCGAGGGCTGAGGAGCTCGGCATGACGCCGCTCGCGACGGAAGACTTCGAGATCCTTTCCGGAAGCGGTCTGCGGGCGGTATGCGAAGGCCGCGCGCTCACCGGAGGAAGCCTCAGATTCATAGACGAACAGATCGGCGCGGGAGAAGATCTGAAGGCTAAGGCCGGCAGGCTCGCCGATGCCGGAAAGACGCCGCTTTTGTTCGCCGCGGACGCGCGGGTGCTCGGTATGATAGCCGTAGCGGACGTCATAAAGGAGGACAGCCCGGAGGCGATAAGGCAGCTGCAGGGGCAGGGGATAAAGGTCGTTATGCTCACGGGCGACAATGAGAAGACCGCCCGCGCGATCGGCGCGCAGGCAGGTGTCGACGACGTCATAGCGGGAGTCCTTCCCGACGGCAAGGAAGCCGTCATACGGAGACTGAAGGAATACGGAAAGGTCGCGATGGTGGGCGACGGCATCAACGACGCGCCGGCCCTTACGGCGGCCGATACCGGTATAGCGATAGGAGCCGGATCCGATGTGGCCGTGGACGCCGCCGACGTCGTCCTGATGAAGAGCAGCCTGCTCGACGCGGCCGCGGCGATACGGCTTTCGAGAGCGACGCTGCGCAACATACACCAGAACCTGTTCTGGGCGTTCTTCTACAACGTCATAGGCATCCCTCTCGCCGCCGGCGTCTGGATACCTGTGTTCGGCTGGACGCTCAGCCCGATGTTCGGAGCCGCGGCCATGAGCCTCTCGAGCTTCTGCGTCGTCTCGAACGCGCTGAGGCTCAACCTGTTAAAGATAAACGATCCGTCGAAGGATAAGAAGATAAAGAGCGTGGAGCTTCCGCCGCCCGCGGATCCCGCGCAGGATGCTGCAAAGGAGGAAAAGACGATGCAGAAGACTCTCAAGGTGGAAGGAATGATGTGCCCGCACTGCGAGGCGCGCGTAAAGAAAGCGCTCGAGGCGATCGAGGGCGTGACGGAAGCCGTCGCGAGCCACGAGGCAGGCACGGCTGTGGTGACGCTTTCCGCGCCGGTGGACGACGCGGTCCTCGCGGCCGCCGTCGAGGCGCAGGACTACGCGGTGACGGGGATAGAGTAGATTAAAGACATAAGCTGCCGATGTCATGCGACGGTTGTTCGCTAGCGCTTCGGATAACACGGTCTGGAGAGCGAGTTTCGAGCTCGAACAGAGCGCGTTATCCGAAAGAGCGCAACCGGAGCAGACATCGGCAGCTTCTTTTTTATTCGCTTAAGCCCTTCGGCCGCGTCACCGGCGGCGCGTCCCGCGCTAATCCACCGGCACCGGCTCGGACCAGTAGTGCTGGCCGTAGATGTCCGTGAAGCGGTACAGCGCGAGGAAGTCGTCCCCGACGTACGTGTTGCTTATCTTCAGATCGCCGTCGACCGTCATCGCCTCTCCGAGGTAATAACTGTCGATGTAATCTCCGCCGTAGCTGTAGTAGTCGCAGATGAAGTCGATCGTGTCGCCGTCATTGATGTCTATGAGCCCTTTGGCTGTCGCGTCGTCCTCGCCGTATACCGGCAGCGCGCCGGCGACGTATCCGTAGGGATCCTCTTCGCTGAATATCAGTATCAGCTCGACCTGCTCGCCGTTGAGCATCGCTGGCACGTATCCGCTTATCGTATAGCCGCCGTCCTCGTCCTCGACGGTGCTCGTGTGGTAGTAGGCGACGGGCTGGCTGTTGATGCTCAGCCACGTGCCGTCGGTCGTTCCGATCAGGTT
>JAEEVI010000157.1 GCA_016287035.1 Bacillota bacterium | reverse complement strand
TGTCCGAAGTTGAGGAGCCTGCGGACGCCGTTATCGAACTCGTCCCTCTCGACGACGCCGCGCTTGAACTCGACGCAGGTCCTGATGATATCCTCCGTGATCTCCCCTCCGCCGCGGCGCTCCAGCTCTTCAAGAAGCCCGGGGCCCGCGATCATCCCGTACTTTATGACCTCTCCGCAGCCTGAAGCGAAGACGTCTTCGGGCTGCGTCGCGAGGCAGTCCGTGTCGCAGATGACCAGCGAAGGCTGATAGACGGCTCCCGCGAGGTTCTTCCCCGCGGGGAGATCTACCGCGGTCTTTCCGCCGACGGACGAATCCACGGCAGCCAGGAGCGTGGTCGGGATCTGGACGTAAGGTATCCCGCGAAGATACGCCGAAGCGGCAAAACCGGCGAGATCGCCCGTCACGCCGCCGCCGAGCGCGATCACCGCGTCGCTGCGCGTGAGCCGGCTCTCCGCGAGATGATCCAGTATCTCCGCGAACGTTTTGACGCTCTTGGACCGTTCTCCCGCGGGGAAGACGAAGCTCCCGCAGACGAGCTCGGAGTCGTCGAGCGTCTCGGCGAGACGCTTTCCGTACAGCGGATAAACGTTGCTGTCGGATACTATCGTTACAGTCTTCGGCTTTATCGCGCCGAGGATCAGATCGCCCGCCCGGTCGAGCAGGCCGCTGCCGATCATTACGTCGTATTCTCTCGAAGCTTTTACGCGGATCGTCGTCACCGTCCGTCGACCTCCTCCTTTATCCTGCTGCCCTCGGCGAGCAGCTCCGTAAGCCCGTCAGCGTCCGCCCTGCTTATAGCGTCGCGGTACCTGGAGAGCTCTTTTATAAGTATGTCTATCTCCGCGAGCAGATTGTCGCCGTTCTCAAGGAACAGCTCCGACCACATCGCCGGCGCGAGCCGCGCGACTCTGGTCATGTCCTTGTAGCTCCCCGCGGAGAAGCCCTTGTGAGACCTCGCGGTCGGGCTCTTTATGTACGCGTTCGATATGACGTGCGGCATCTGCGACGTGAACGCTATCATCGCGTCGTGCTCCGCCGCCGTCGTCACAGAAAAGCGCCCGAAGCCTGCCGGCGCGAGAAGCTCCTCGATGCGCCCGAGCGTCTCGATGTCGTCCATCGCCGGAGGCACCACGACCATCGACGCGCCGTGGAACATGTTCGAACGCGCGTATTTGAAGCCGGAATTGTGCGTGCCGGCCATCGGATGACCGCCGAAGAAGCGGATGCCGCTCTCAGCGGCGAACGGAAACAGCTCCGCGCATATGTCGCGCTTCGTCCCTCCGCAGTCGAGGACTACGGGACCCGCGCCGATGTAAGGCGCCATCTCCTTTATGTAATCTATGCAGGCCTTCGGATACAGCGCCACGAGCACTATATCGCACTCAGCTATGTTGTCCTTAGTAAGGGGAGCGTCGACGGCGCCGCTGAGCATCGCGAACTCCAGGACGCTCTCGCTCCTGTTGTACCCGAGGACCCTCCAGCCCGCTTCGCTGTACGCTTTCGCGAACGACCCTCCGATGAGTCCGAGCCCCGCTATTCCGACCGTCATTCCGCGACCGCCTTTCTGACAGCCCTGATCTTCTCCGCGAGCGAGGCGAATTCCTCGGGGCGCAGGGACTGCGCGCCGTCGCACAGCGCGCTCATCGGATCGTTGTGGACTTCTATTATGAGGCCGTCGGCTCCGCTCGCCGCCGCGGCGAGGGCCATCGGCGGAACGAGCCTGGCAAGGCCCGTCGCGTGGCTCGGATCCACTATGACGGGAAGGTGGCTGAGCTCGTGGAGCAGAGGTATGACCGCGAGATCGAGCGTATTTCTGGTATAGTCGTCGAACGTCCGTATGCCGCGCTCGCAGAGTATGACCTCGGTGCAGCCCTCGGACATTATATATTCGGCGCTCATAAGGAGCTCCTTTATCGTGTTGGCGAGGCCCCGCTTGAGCAGGACGGGCCGGCGCATCCTTCCGACCTCTTTTAAGAGATCGAAGTTCTGCATGTTCCTCGCGCCGATCTGGATGACGTCGACGTCCTCGAACTGCGGAAGATCCCTCACGCCCATGACCTCCGTGACGATCGGGAGCCCCGTCTCCTCGCGCGCTACGCGCAGAAGCTCGAGTCCTTCTGCCTTAAGGCCCTGGAAATCGTACGGGGAGGTGCGGGGCTTGAACGCTCCGCCGCGCAGCATCGTCGCTCCGGCGGCCTTGACGGCCTTCGCGACCTCCACTATCTGCTCCTCGCTCTCGACGGAGCAGGGGCCTGCTATCAGCGCGAAATTGCCGCTGCCGACCTTTGCGCCTCTCGCCTCGACGACGGTGTCCTCGGGGTGGAACTTCCTGTTGACGCATTTGAAGGGCTCCGTTATCCGCTTTACGGAATCGACGATGGCGAGGCTCGCCACCAGATCCGTATCGACGTGGGAGGTATTTCCTATGAGGCCGAGCACCGTCTGGTAATCGCCCTCGGATACGTTCACTCTCAGATTCTGTTTTTCCAGCCAGCTGATAAGCTGCTGCTTCTTGTTCTCGGCAACTCCGTGCTTGAGTACTACGATCATATGTGCCTCCTGAAAATAAAAGCGGAGCCGGTGGATAACCTGCTCCGCATGTCTGACTTTATATCTTCGCCCTACGCATCACAAATTATCCCTACCGCAGCTGCCGGTAAAGCCGAAATAATAGTATGCGTAAAAAGCGAAAGTGTTTCTGTTCATCACGGTCTCCCAAAATGATGCGTCCAGTTTACAACCGCGCGCAGGCGTTGTCAAGAAAAATCGCAGGGCGCGCGGACCGGGCGTCGGTCAGGCCATGAGAGCGTCGGCGAGGGCTTCTATCTGAGCCTCGTTTTCCGGCGTCATGGCGGATCTGATCGTGACCGCGCCGTCGATGAAAGAGGTGTTCTTGCATCCGGACAGGAGCTCCTTCATCTTCTTGGCGGCTGTCGGAGCCCAGCTTCCGTTCTCGATGAAAGCGATCGTGCGGTTCTGATACCCTCTTTCCACGAGGTGGTCGATGAACTGCCTCATGACAGGGAAAATATCGTTGCAGTAGGTCGTGGTCGCGAGGACTATCTTCGCGTAGCGGAACGCGTCCTCGACGTTCTCTGCCCAGTCCTCTCTGGCGAGATCTATGAGCGCGACCTTCGGGCAGCCCTTTTCGAGCAGCTTTTCTTTGAGAAGCTCGGCAGCCTTTCTCGTATGACCGTACACGGTGCTGTAGAAGATGCCGATGCCCGGCGTCTCGACGCCGTAGGACGACCAGGTGTCGTATATGCCGGTGTAGTATCCGAGGTCCTCGGAGAGCACGGGTCCGTGGAGCGGGCAGATGGCGCTGATGTCGAGAGCGGCGGCCTTTTTGAGGACCTGCTGCACCTGTGCGCCGTATTTTCCGACGATGCCGAAATAGTAGCGGCGCGCCTCGCAGAGCCACCCCTCCGGGTCGACCGTGTCGAGCGCTCCGAACTTGCCGAAGGCGTCGGCCGAGAAGAGGACCTTGTCCTTATCGTCGTAGGTCATTATGACCTCGGGCCAGTGGACCATCGGAGCCGCTATGAAACGCAGCGTGTGCGCGCCGAGCTCCAGCTCGCCGCCGTCCGCAGCGGTGATGCTCCTTCCTTCGTAGTCGCTGCCGTTGAACGCCTTCATGAGCGGCCACGCCTTGGCGGACGCCGCGATCTGCGCGTTCGGATACTTCTCCATGAACAGATGCAGGTTAGCCGAATGATCCGGCTCCATGTGCTGGACGACGAGGTAGTCGGGCGTTCTTCCCGCGCAGATCTCCTCGATCTTTCCGAGCCATTCGTCCGCGAAGCTTCCGCCGACGCTGTCTATGACCGCGATCTTCTCGTCGATTATAACGTATGAATTGTATGCCATCCCGAGGGGAACGATGTACTGCCCTTCGAACAGATCGATCTCGTGATCGTTCACTCCCGCGTAGAAGATATCGTTCGTGATCTTTTCCATTGCTGACCTTCCTGAAAACAAAACGCGCCGTGCGGCGATCAATAGTTGACTATTGATTATACCACACGGCGCGCGGTATTGTGAATCACAACTTGGCGAAGCCTGTCAGTTGGCCTCCCTGTTTCCGGGCAGGAAGCGCACGACCTTGTTGGAGGTGTTCTTCTCCAGCGGCGTATGACGGATGAGTATGCGGCGGATCATCTTGTAGCCCGGGTTCTCGTCGTTGACCTTGTCAACGAGGCCCCAGATGTACTTGAACACCTTGTCCGCGTCGTCGGCGTCGTTTCCTATGAGCTCGCGCAGCCTCTCCCAGTCGGGAACGATCGTGGCGGCGATCTGCGTGTCCTCCTTGTTCTCGGAATCCTCCTGGAAGACCATCGCCTCGGAGATCTCGTCGGCGAGGCAGAGCTGATACTCGAGCTCTTCGGGGAATACGTTCTTTCCGTTGTTCGTGATGATGACGTTCTTGGCGCGGCCGGTGATGACGATGTAGCCGTCCTTGTCGATGTAGCCGAGGTCTCCGGTGTGGAGCCAGCCGTCGCGGACGGTCTCGGCTGTGAGGTCGGGCCTGTTGTAGTATCCGAGCATTACGTTCTCGCCCTGGAGGCAGATCTCGCCGATCCCGTCGGGACCCGGCTGGAAGATCATCGCGTCGCAGCCCGGGAAGTGGACGCCTATCGAATGCGACTTCGGGGCGGTGTCGGGGTTGAGGGCGCCCATCGGAGCGCACTCGGACAGGCCGTAGCCCTGTACGGCGTTTATTCCGAACGCCTGGAAGTTGTCGAGTATCGCGGGGTTGATCGCGGCGCCGCCGGTTATGAACAGCCTCATCTTTCCGCCCACGGTCTGCTTTATCTCCTTGAAGAACATGTCGGAGATGTCGATATGGAGCTTCCTGCGGAAGAACAGCGAGAGCTTTATGCCCTTCTTCGCGGTGGCTTCCTTGCCCTTTGCCCTTATGCCCTTCCAGATCTGCTTGTTGAGAGCCTCGTATATCGCCGGTACCGCCAGGAGCATCGTCGGATGAGCCTCCTGCATGTTCCTCACGATGTACTTGAGGCCTTCGCAGTGAGCTATCGCGGCGCCCTTGTAGATCGGCATCAGGAAATCGCAGCAGTATTCGTACGTGTGATGTATCGGAAGCACGCTGAAGAATATGTCGTTAGGATAAACGGCTAGCACCGTCGGAGCGATCATGATGTCGGCGCAGATGTTTCTGTGCGAGAGCATTATGCCCTTGGCCATCCCCGTCGTTCCGGAGGTGAAGAGCAGTATGGACATCTCGCGCGAATCGATCTGGGCGTCGATGAACCTCCTGTCGCCGGAGGCGACGAGCTCTTTGCCCCTTTCGAGGAGCTTCCACTGCGAGAGCACCGTGACGGAGCCGCACTCGGTCTCGACGGTCCTGTCCTCGTGCTCCTGCTGCGCGATGAGGGTGCGGAGCGGCGTATCGCCTTCAGCCATCATCTTCGCGAAGATGGGCTCGTGGCGCTTGTCGAAGCTGACGGCCGTGGAGCCCGACTCGATGATGAGGTTCTTGAGATCGGCGTACGGCAGTTCCCTGTCGAGAGGGACCGCGATGCCCGTGCCGCAGCATACCGCCAGGTCCGCGATGCTCCAGGTGTAGTTGGTGTCGCCGATGATCGCGACCCTGTTATCCTTGAGCCCGAGGTCGTGGAACGCAGTTCCCAGCGCGTTGACGTCGTCCAGGAATTCCTTGTACGTTATCTGCTTGTAGGGGCCCTTCTCGAACTTCGTGTAGAACGCGACGTTGTCCGGGAAGATCTTCGCGGAATCCACGAGGATGTCCCTTATCGTGGTGATGAGCCGCTGATCCTTGTATTTTACGAACGGACGGGGGTCGTTATGTATGGCGTCGATTATCTTCTGCGCCCACTGCCTGTCGTCCTCGCACATCTTTCTGTATTCTTCCGCGCTTACCTGTACCATTGTCTTCTCCTTCAATACTTCTGCGTAGATAACACCCGATCTATCTTGATGCGGCGGCCTCTAAAGCGCGCCGCGTTCGGAACCGCTTATCTGGTCCTCGAAGACCTTGTTGAGCCTTACGAAGCCCCTGTATATGATCTCCTGCTCCTCTTCCGTAAATCCGCTGAGCAGCTCGCCGACCATGTTCTGCCTGTTTATTATGTGATACGCCGTTATGAGCCTGCCCCTGCGCGTTAGACGGACCTGCGTGCTGCGCTCGTCCTCCTCGTTCCTGCTCCGAGTGACGTAGCCCATGCTCTCGAGCTTCTTTACCAGCACGGTGCAGGACGGCCTCGTTATCCTGAGATGGTCCGCGATCTCGCTCTGCGTGCGGAAGCCTCTCCCGTCCCCGTCCGCGTCGTACAGGAACTGCAGCGTGTCCCTTCCCCTGAAATTCGTCGTGGCCCTCGAGAACCTGCGCTTCGTCTCGTCGAGCAGAAGCGCGTTGTAATATGACCTGATAAGGACGTCGGTATATTTGTTGCGAACGAATGCCATGGCGCCTCCGGAGCGGTGATTTTTAGTTAGATGGTCTAACTAAATCATGAATAGAGTTTACTCCGCGAGGCTTTATGTGTCAATAGGGAAAACTTATCTGAAGCCTTTAACGGCGATAGCCTTCTGCGGGCAGATCTCCTGGCAGCAGTAGCAGCGGATGCACTTCATGTAATCGTACACCGGCGGCTTGCCTTCGTCTCTGAAATTGACGGCGCTTCCGGGCACCGGGCAGTGCTTCGCGCACATGCCGCACCTCACGCAGAGGTCCTTCTTTATGTACGGCCTGCTCGACAGGCGCTTCGACAGCGTAGAAAAGCGTCCGAGCACGGAGATGAGCGACCTGTTCTTGGACACGTCGAAATTTCTGTTTACGAAGCTCTCGAGAGCCTCGCCGCCCGCGACCTCGACGTCGATGCGCGACGGATCGCATATCCCGACGCCCATGTTCTGCCCCTGAACGTTCGTGGGGATCAGCTGCGGGTCGATGTTTATGAGACGGCAGAAGACAGTGTCGAGAGCCACGGGGTCTTCCGAGAACAGCAGCACGTTCATGCGCGCGGGCTTTCCCGCGGAGGGACCGTTGCCCTCCATGGCCACTACGCCGTCCATTATGTGCAGGCGCGGCTTAAGGCATCTGTGTATGTCGCACAGCATCCTTGCGAATATGCCGTCGTTGGGATACTCGACGTGCCCCGCCGCCTTGCGGTAGCCGCAGATGAGGCCGTAGACGTTCTTGACCGCGCCGGTTATGCGCTCGAGCGCGTGCGTCTTCATCTTGCAGACGTTTATGATCCCGTCGGCCCACAGAGCCTCGGACACGAAATAGAACTCCTTCGCCGTCAGCCCTTCGGGGAACGGCGTCTTCACCTCGCGCGACATGTCCGCGAGCTCCGCTCCGAAGAGATCCTCCGGACCAAGGCCTGCCTTTTCAGCGGCCTTCACGCTCGCGCCGTGCGACGGCGAATCCCCGCATTTTATCTCCGCGCAGCCGGCCTCGGAGACGAGCTCCAGCACCGCGCTTATGACCGACGGATGCGTTATTATGGCGCTGTCGGGATCGGAAGCCCACAGGAAATTGGGCTTTACGAGGATCTTCTCGCCGGGGCGCGCGAAGCGCTGCATGCCGCCGAGCATGTCCACGCCCGTCCTCACGGCCTGCCTCACCTCGTCCCTGTCGTACGAACGGCAGGGTACGACGACGACCTTCGATCTGCTCTCGCTGTCCATTCCCTCTCAAAGCCTCCTAAAGCTTGTTGCGCATTATCTTTCCGCTCACGGTCTTGGGGAGCTCGTCCTTGAAGACGATTATCCTCGGATACTTGTACGGAGCGGTGTGCTTCTTGACGTAGTTCTGGATCTCCTTCTTGAGCTCCTCGGTGGGTTCCGTGCCCTTCACGAGCACGATGCTGGCCTTTACGACCTGTCCCCTTATGTCGTCGGGAGCCGCCGATACGCCGCATTCGAGCACGTACGGAAGCTCCATGATGACGTTCTCGATCTCGAAGGGTCCGATGCGGTAGCCGGAGGACTTGATGACGTCGTCAGCGCGCCCGACGTACCAGAGGAAGCCGTCCTCGTCCTTCCAGGCGAGGTCGCCGGTGTGGTACCAGCCGTTCTTCCACGTGTCCGCGGTGGCTTCCGGGGTATTGAGGTATTCGTACGCGAGCCCGCACGGTATGCCGTCCTTGATGTTTATGCAGATCTCTCCGTTCTCGCCGACGGCTGCCTCGGAGCCGTCCTGCGTGAGCAGATGCACGTCGTAAAGGGGCACGGGGCGTCCCATGGATCCGATCTTGTGCGACGCGCCCGCGAGGTTCGCTATTATGACGGTCGACTCGGACTGGCCGAAGCCCTCCATTATCTGAAGGCCCGTAGCCGCCTCGAACTGGCGGAACACCTCGGGGTTGAGAGCTTCGCCGGCTATGCTCGCGTGCTTTATGGAGCTGAGGTCGTAATTCGAAAGATCCTGCTTTATGAGCATCCTGTACATCGTCGGAGGCGCGCAGAACGTCGTTATGTGATACTTCGCGAACAGCGGGAGTATCTTCGCGGCGTCGAAGCGCTCGAAATCGTACACGAAGATCGCGGCCTCGCTGAGCCACTGGCCGTATATCTTGCCCCACGACGCCTTTGCCCAGCCGGTATCGGATATCGTGAGGTGCAGTCCGTTCGGGTCGACCCTCTGCCAGTATTTCGCGGTGATGTAGTGGCCGAGCGGGTATCTGTAATTGTGCGCGGCAAGCTTCGGATATCCGGACGTTCCGGACGTGAAGAACATGAGCA
>JAEEVI010000156.1 GCA_016287035.1 Bacillota bacterium | reverse complement strand
CGCGAAGCCCTCCTCCTCGGCCGTCTTGGCGAAGCCCTCGTACATATCGGTCCACTCGAAGTTCTCGCCGTCCGCGGCAGCTTCGAGGTTGGCGGCAGTATCGCCGATGCCCGAAAGCTCCTTGAACCACATCTTCGCGTGTTCCTTTTCGTTGTCCGCGGTGGCGAGGAACAGCGCGCTGATCTGCTCGTAGCCCTCCTTCTTCGCGGTCGAAGCGAAATATGTATACTTGTTTCTGGCCTGGGACTCGCCCGCGAACGCCGCGAGCAGGTTCTGTTCGGTCTTCGTTCCGCTGTACTTATTAGCCATTTCTTGCTCCTTTCGTTTATCAGTGACGCGCGTTCCCGCGCGCATGGTTCTGTGTATATTTTATAATCGGACGGTGTTTTGTCAACATCGCGTACCGGCTTCCAAAAACTGTTGACTTTTCAGGGCTTTTTTGATAACGTACAGTCCAATGAGGGAGTAGCAGGCGCTATGCGCAGCAAGCCAACAATCTCGGCCGAAGGCCTGGCTTGCTTTAATTTGCAAGACTCATGCGGCTTTTGTCTGCATGGTCTTTTTATTTTTCAGGAGACCGGACGGGGCGGAGGCCGCGCCGGTATTTATTTTGCGCCGGGGGACGCGATGACTGAATTCATCATCAGCAGCATACTTCTTGGCATAGGCCTTGCGATGGACGCGTTCTCCGTGTCGATAGCCAGCGGTCTTGCGGAGCCCTCGATGCCCCGCGGAGGGATGCTCGGCATCGCCGGATGCTTCGGAGCGTTCCAGTTCGCGATGCCCATGGCGGGCTGGCTGTGCGTGCGCACGGTGGTCCGGCTGTTCGAGGCTTTTCAGAAGCTCGTGCCGTGGATAGCGCTGATCCTTCTCGCGTGGATAGGCGCGAAGATGATATACGGAGCCGTCCGCAGGAGCGACGACGCCCCTGCCCCGGCCGCGCCGCGCGGCGCGGAGCTCGTGCTCGCGGGCGTAGCGACCTCTATAGACGCGCTGTCGGCGGGCTTCGCCCTCGCGGACTACACGCCGGCGGGCGCGTTCTCGGCGTCGGTCATCATAGCGGCCGTAACGTTCGCGATATGCATGGCCGGGATACGCGTCGGCAAGAGATTCGGAGACATTTTCACCGGGAGGGCCGAGATCGCGGGAGGCGCGATACTCATCCTCATCGGTATAGAGATATTCGTAAGAGGCGTCATTTAGCCGCGGAAAGGACTGTTTAAAATGATCACAGCCGTGCTTTTGTTCACACTCGGGCTCGCGCTCCTCATAAAAGGCGGCGACTGGTTCGTCGACGGCGCCGTCGGCGTAGCGCAGCGGTTCAAGGTCCCGGAGCTGCTCATAGGAGCGACCGTCGTATCCGTGGGCACGACGCTCCCGGAGGTCATGGTCTCGGCGGGCAGCGCCCTCTCCGGCCACGGCGAGATCGCGTACGGCAACGCGATCGGATCGGTCATATGCAACACCTCGCTCATAGCGGCGCTGACGATAGCGATCGTGCCGTCAGTCATAGACAAAAAAAGCCTCCGCACTCCGGTCATCTTCTTTTATCTGTCCTCCGCCCTGTACCTTTTCATAGCGTACACGAGCGGCGATTTCACGAGGATCTCCGGCGCGGTGTTCCTCGCCGTATATATCGTTTACATGGTAGTGTCCGTGATGCAGCTCAAGAGGGACGAAAAGCGCGCGAAAAAAGACGAGGCCGCGTTCATGGCGTTCGAGCTCAGCAAGCAGATCGGTACGGAATTCGACGAAAAGATGCCGGAAACGAAGCTCCCG
Source organism: Bacillota bacterium (assembly GCA_016287035.1). GTDB lineage: Bacteria > Bacillota > Clostridia > Peptostreptococcales > Anaerovoracaceae > UBA1764. Next base: position 9,056 of record JAEEVI010000156.1, on the reverse strand, counting down.
GAGGTCGAAAAGGACGAGACGCCGATGTGGAAGATCCTGCTGAAGCTCGTCGCGGGAGCTGCCTGCATAGCCGTAGGCGCGGACCTTCTCGTGGACAACGGGACGATAATAGCGGCGGCGCTCGGAGTGCCCGAATCGGCCGTCGCTCTGACGATGATAGCTCTCGGGACGTCGCTGCCCGAGCTCGCGACTGCCGTAACGTCGATAGTTAAAGGACACGGCCTGCTGTCGCTGGGCAACATCGTCGGCGCGAACCTTTTCAATATCGTGCTCGTCAACGGCATGGCGGCGTTCCTCGCGCCCTATTCGATACCCGAGAACACCGTCATAATGGGCGTCAATTCGACGCTGATCATAGACCTTCCGGTAATGATGGCCGTGATGAGCCTGCTGGCCCTTCCGGCGCTCATATCGGGGCGCCTGCGCAGGTTCCAGGGGATCGCTCTCCTGATCGTCTACGCGGCGTTCTGCGTCTATCAGTTCGCGGGCGCGTAAAGGCCGACCGCGATCAGCGATATCATATCCATACCGTATTCCCCGGCGAGCGCGTCGAGAGAGCTTACGCGCACCGTGTCTCTGCCGCGCCAGGGATCGAAGTTGTGGACGACGAAGCAATCGTTAAGCCGCTCGGCCATGACGGTATGTATGTGCCAGGAGGATTCGGACCACCAGAAGGTAAGTATCGCGCATCCGCAGCCAAGCCGCGAAAGCAGCGCGTCCGTTCCCCCGCCCCTGAAGGCTTCGTAAGGATACAGCCGCGCAGGGACGCCGCTTCTTACGAGATAGCGTTCCAGCGCCCACGGAGCGACTCCGAACAGTCCGAAGAGGACAGCGCCGTGCCTCAGCCGCGAAAAATGCCTCATCAGTCCGCCGAGGTCGGGATCCTTTCCCTCGCGCGCCAGCGCGTTATAAAGAGCGATCACCTCGCAGGCGTTCCTGTCGGCGCGCAGCGCGCCGAGCCTGAACGAAGCTATGCCGCTCGAGGTCTGATCGTCTATATAATCCGGCCGCCGCGAAGCGTCCGCGCGCTCCGCTGTCACCGCGGGAGAGCAGCACTGTCCGCGCGCTCCGTCCTCATCGCCGTAAAGAGCCTTTTTGAGCATCATCGCGGCATATCGCGCCCGAAGCGATCTTCTTATCTTCCCGAGCATTCCCTCAACCCGCCGTTCGTCAGCAGAGCGTTGATATCGATATAGTTAACATAAATATTTATACGGATCACTTCTTTGAGTGCTCCTTTTTCCACGCCTTTATCTGCTCTAATCTCTCCTTGAAGCGCACCTCGAGCCCCTGCTCCGTCGGCTCGTAATACGTGCGGCCGGCGAGAGAATCCGGCAGGCAGCTCATGGTCGTCAGCTTGTCCTCAGTGTCGTGCGCGTATTCGTAGCCCTTTCCGTAGCCCTCGTCGCGCATCAGCTTCGTGACGCCGTTGCGGATGTGGAGAGGCACGGGCTCCGCGAAATACTTGTACGCGTCGCTCCTCGCCGCCATATAGGCGCGGTCGGCTGAATTGGACTTAGGAGCGATCGAAAGATATATGACCGCCTGCGTCAGGTGGACGCTGCATTCCGGCATCCCTATGAAATGACAGGCCTGATACGCAGCGACGGCAAGCTCCAGCGCCCTCGGGTCCGCGAGGCCGACGTCCTCGCTGGCGAAGCGCGTAACACGGCGCGCTATGTAGAGAGGATCCTCGCCCGACTCGAGCATGCGCGCGAGCCAGTACACAGCGGCGTCAGGATCGGAATTGCGCATCGACTTGTGCAGCGCCGATATCAGGTTGTAATGCTCTTCGCCGGCCTTGTCGTACAGCAGGGACCTGCGCGAGGTGCACTGCACCACGGTGTCCTCCGTGACGGTCACCTTTCCGCCCTCGGTCTCCGCGTTCAGGACCGCCATCTCGAGCGTCGAGAGCGCCGTTCTGGCGTCTCCGTTCGCGAACACGGCGATCATCCTCATTGCCTCGGGCGATACCTCGACGTTCTGGCCTCCGAAGCCCGCGGGGCTTTCCACCGCCCTGCCGAGGAGCGTCATGAGGTCGTCCTCGCCGAGCGCCTTCAGCACGAATACCTTGCAGCGCGACAGAAGAGCGCTGTTCACCTCGAAGGAAGGGTTCTCCGTAGTCGCTCCGATCAGTATGATGCTGCCCTTTTCCACGAACGGCAGGAACGCGTCCTGCTGCGCCTTGTTGAAGCGGTGTATCTCGTCGACGAACAGTATCGTCTTTTCGCCGAAGCGCCTGTTCTCCTCGGCCTGCTGCATCACCGTGCGGATCTCCTTTATGCCGCTGGTGACGGCCGAAAAATCTATGAAGCTCGCCTTCGTCTGGTTCGCTATGACGTTCGCCAGCGTCGTCTTTCCGACGCCCGGCGGGCCCCAGAATATCATCGACGACACGGCGTCCTGCTCGATTATCCTGCGGAGGATCTTCCCCTCGCCGAGCAGATGCTGCTGCCCGACGATCTCGTCGATCGTCTTGGGACGCATGCGCGCCGGAAGCGGCTGAGAAGATACGTTCTCGAATATGCCCATCTGTTCGTTCATAGCTGTATCTCCTTAATATCCGGACTTCTGCATGAGCTCGAACCGCATCATGAGTTCCGCGGTCTCGGCCCTCGTCGCGCTGCGCGCGGGCGCGAGTTTTCCGTCCGGCGTCACCAAAAGATCGTTCTCGACCGCCCATCCGACCGCTTTCAGCGCGTATCCCGCGACGCTGCCGGCGTCGGGAAAACCTGCCAGCGCCTCCGGGACGTCCTCGCCGGATCCGCCTCCCGCGGTATCCTCGCCGGTCCTGAGCATGCCAGCGTCCTGAGGCTCCTGCCCCGCCGTGAAGTATCTGTACGCCATGCAGGCGAGATCCTGCCTGCTTATGTTCCTGTCCGGTCCGAAGCTGCCGTCGGGATATCCGTTCGTTATCCCCTCGCCCTGCGCCCACGACGCGGCCTCGAAGTACCACGCGCCGCCGTCGACGTCGCTGAACCTCGCCGGAGACTCCTGAGCGGGCTTTCCGGCGATCCTGTGGAGCATCGTGACTATCATCCCACGCGTCAGAGGCGACGCCGGCGCCATCCTTCCGTCTCCGAGCCCGCTGAGTATGCCGTTCGTGACGCAGTATTCCATGCATTCGTAGTACCAGTCGTCCGGGAAGACGTCCGTGTACAGATGGCCCTCCGCGCTGCAGCAGACGCTGACGGCATCAGATCTGCCGCCGTTGAACGAATACGCCGCCACAGCCGAATAAACGGCTTCTCCGGAAACCGGAACAGGCTGGCTGTAGAGCTGCGACGACGCGCCCGGAACTCCGCGCCCCTCGCAGTACCTGATCGCCTCCTGCGGATCGGCGCTCATCACCAGAAAGCGGCCCTCGCCGCTCTCCTCGACGGAAAACGACGGAGCTGCCGGAGCCGGGAGCGACACGCCCGAGGGCACGCGCTTAAAGTACATCGTTCCGTTCTTCATCGCTTCCCCGCGCCTGCGGAAGAGCTCCGAGACCGTCACGAATTCGTAGCCCTCGCTCTGAAGCGAATCTATCACCTGAACGGCCGCGTCCACAGACCAGCCGTGAGTATCGTGAAGGAGTATTATCGCGCCGTCGAACGTGTGGCTGAGTATCCAGGAGGCCGTCCTGGCGGCGTCCCTGGAATAGCGCCAGTCGTTGGAATCAATGGACCAGTAGACGCCGGGCGCGCCGAACAGCGAGCATACCGCGTCGTTATACGAGCCGTACGGAGGCCTTACGAAATAGACGTTGTCGCCGATGACGCGCGAAAGAGCCGCGTTCGTGGCGTCTATCTGCAGAGCGGCGCTCGTCGTCGGCATGGCGGTGAGCTGCGGATGCCCGTAGCTGTGATTACCGATCTGGTGCCCCTCGTCGTACGCCCTTTTGATCAGCTCCGGATACTTGTCGACCTTCTGCCCGAGCACGAAAAAAGTGGCCTTCGCGCCCCTTGCTTTAAGGGCGTCCAAAAGCCTTTCCGTGTGCGGGCCCGGGCCGTCGTCGAATGTGATGGCTATCAGCTTTCCGCCGGGAGCGGACCCGGCCGCGAACAGCCGCGCGGGAACGCACAGGACCGCCAGAGCCGCTATCAGAACTATGAGGGTCAACCTTTTGAACACGAACGAAGGAGATACGGACGAAACGCGTCTGTCCGCAGACCGGCCGGTCCGGCCCGCTCAGGCGCCGCTTTCCGGCCGCGCGCTCTCCTTTCAAAAACTATAGCACAGGCCGCCCCGATTATCAATCGCGCCCTGACGCGGCGTCACTTCGGAAAGCCGTGTCTTTTGAGCGTCTTCAGCGCGTCGGCGTAGCCCATGCGCATTATGCGCTCGGAGTTTTCGGGATCGAACTCCGCCATGTTCCCCGTGGGACCGGACGGAGATATATATATGAGCTTTTTCTGCATGTCAGCTCTGATGAGATCGCGGAGCTTCACCCTTCCCACCGCGTGCAGGCTGACCGCTATTATCAGGTCCGCGCCGCGCTCAAGAGCCATGCTCACCGGCAGATTGTCGGAAAAACCGCCGTCGATGTACGTCTCACCGTCGATGGTATAGGGGATCGTGAGCGGGACGGCGGAACAGCTCGCGAGGATATAGTCCATCATCCGGCCCTCGGGGATGTCCTCCTTCCAGAGCCGCAGGACCTCCGGCTTAAGATCCTCCAGATCGCTCAGCTCCAGCGGCCCGGCGTGATGTCTGAACCTTTCCGCGGCCCTGGCTATGTCCGCGCCGTCGGGGATCCTTACGGTGCAAAGTCCGAAATCGATATCCGAAGCGCGTACGGCCTCTTCCGAAAAACGCGCCGCGAGCAGATCCTTTATGCCCGTAAAGCGCGCCATTCCCGACGATGCGCCGCCTCTGTCGAACACGTCCTCCGTGCGAAGATGCAGCCATACGTCTTTGGCGGCCTCGAGCCCGCCCTGCGCTATCACGTACGCGTTCATAGCGCCGATCGACGTGCCGACCGCCATGTCTATCTTCAGTTCCAGATCGAGGACAGCCTGACAGACGCCTATCTCGTAAGCGCCCTTCGAAGCTCCGCCTGACAGCACGAGCGCGGTCATCACAGGATACCTGCCCCTTCGCGCCGGAAAGTCGGATCCAGCGCCTTCGTTATCTCGACGTACTTCGCGTACGTCTTCGCGTATATCTCCGCGTTTTCGGCATTCGGAACGAACGTCTCCTTTACCGAGACGAATCTCTGCGCGGCGTATTCGATCGACGGCCATATCCCGTTCGCGGCGCCGGCGAGGATCGCGCAGCCCATGCAGGGCGTATTTTCGCTGTTGCTGAGCACCTTTACGGGGATCCCCAGCACGTCGGCCTTTATCTGGCACCATACGCGCGACCTGGCGCCTCCGCCCAGAGACCGTATCTCTGAAGCGCTCGCGCCGAGAGCCTTCTCGCATTCGAGCATGCGCCTGAGCGCGATCGCCAGTCCCTCCATTATCGCCCGGATGAAGTGACCTCTTGTATGACCGGCGTTTACGCCGTAGAAGACGCCCGAAGCGTTCTCGTTGAGTTCGGGGATGCCCGAGCCCTGAAAATACGGAAGCATGATGAGACCTTCAGCGCCCGCCGGCACGGCGGCGGCAAGCCCGTCCATCTGAGCGTAGGCGCTGAGGCCTGTCTCAGCTTCGACCTGCTTTTCCGCGGCGCAGAAAGCGTCCCTGTACCATTTCATTATCATCGATCCGGTGCAGTACGGCTGGTACATGTATTTGCCCGGAACGCCGCTGCACAGCGTCGGGACCTTTCCGTCCGACCCGGGGCTCAGCCCGTCGATCGTAGCGACCGTAACGAGGGCGGAGCCGGTGCTCTCGGAAGCGATTCCGGGACGTATGTTTCCGGCGCCTATCGCGCCGCATCCCTGATCGAACGCGCCGACGTTTATCATGGTATCCGGGTCGAGGCCGTACTTTTCGGCCGCCCGCGGGGTTATCCTTCCGATCTCCGTTCCGGGCTGCACCAGCTCGGGGAGATAACGCCTGTCTATTCCGACGAAGTCGAGCATCTCCTGCCAGTAGCGCCTGTTCGTGATATCGAAAAAGCCGTGGTCGCTCGCGAGAGAATGATCAGTCACCCACCTGCCCGAGAGCTCCCAGACGAAATAATCCTTTATCTGCGCGAACATGCGCGTCTTTTCAAACACCTGCGGATGCTTGTTCTTTACGGCGAGGATCTTGCTGACGGGGTGGATCGCGTAGACGCTGTCGAAGCCGACCTTGGAGATTATGTCTTCCCTGCTGAAATGCCGCGTAAGGTATTCCGCCTCTTTGACGCCTCTGGTGTCCATCCACGCGATGACCTTGCAGAGCGGCTCGAAGTTTTCGTCGAGAAGCAGCGGAGTCTCGGCCGTAGATGAAAAACCGACGCACCTGATGTCTTTTACATCCGCGCCGGAAGCGCTGACAGCGCCTTTTACGGCCTCTCCGAAGGCCTTTTTATACAGTTCAAGATCCGCCTCGACCTCTCCCGTCGGAAGAGTCGTGAGCGGGTATTCGCTCGTGCAGCTGCCGAAGATCCTTCCGTCCTCTCCTATCACGGATGCTTTTATGGCAGTCGTTCCGATATCAACTCCGAGTATATATCTCATATCAGACTCTCCGGACGCGGGGCGGTCATCTTCCGACCTTCAGCTCCTGCTTGCGCAGGTACATGTTGTGGTCGGCTCTGCTGAAAACGTTGTTGAGGCTCTTGTCGTACCCGGGCGCGTAGTCCGCCATTCCGAGCGCGACCATCACCTGGCCCTTCCGGCCGGGATCGTCCATCTTCCTGTCGAAGCCCTCCTTGAGGCTGTGCCTGTTCTCGTAGTCCGCGCCCTCGATGAGCACGGCGAACTCGTCGCCTCCGATGCGGAACACGGGGCTGTGCTTGAAGCATCCGCATATCAGCCCGGCGGCGCTCTTTATGTAGTCGTCGCCGACCTCGTGGCCCATGCGGTCGTTGATCTCTTTAAGGTCGTTGATGTCGAACACCGCTACTGCGAACTCCTTCGCGGCGCCCGAAGCGATGTCGCGGTCCTTCTGCTCCTCTGACTCCACATACGCGAGCTTGCTCTTTACGCCTGTAAGGGCGTCGGTATAAGCGAGCTTCCAGGTGGATTTGAGCTGCTCGTTCTGCGTCTTTTCCCTCTGCAGGGACTCCTCGAGCCCGCGCTTGTACTCGTCCTTTTCGTCGTTGACGACGAACGCGTGGAGAAGGCACGTCCCGAGCATGTAGCCCGCGGCGTAAAGAGGCAGGAGCGGATAATAGAACTGGATCGCTATAAAGACGGCCATGATGACGCCGAACATGAATATCATGCGGTAGCGCCTTTTTATGCTTCCCTCCGTGCGCGCGATATTGAGGGCGGCATAGGCGGAGGACAGCAGGAACAGCACTATCTGAGCCTGCAGCAGAACGTTTCTGGCGATAGCGGCATGATACTCGCCCGCTTCGTCGAACCGGAAGAGCACCGGCTTAACACAGTTGAGCAGGATGACCGCGATAAAGACGGAGAAGAAAACGCGCCCGATGACGGAAAGAGCTTTCCTGTACACGCTCCCCTCTTCCAGGTAGGTCGTTACGAATCTCGTCCAGTACAGGAGAGCCAGCGCCATCGCGATGAAATAGAGCGTGGTGTCCGCGAACAGCGCGGCCATCAGCTTATAGCTGTTCAGGATGCCCCAGAACAGATCCGTCACGTAATACGCCAGAACGGCGTACAGAAACTTCGCGTAGCTGCGCATCGCGGGATTAGCGTTCCCGCCGCCTCTGAAGAGTATATCGTTGTTTTCGATCAGCAGCACGATAGCTGCGAGCAGACCGATCGAAGAATAGTACATCTCCCGTACGCGCGAACGCGCGCCTCCATAGGTTTTATTATAGATTCAGGGGCGGAAAAGTCAAATCGCGGCCGCGGGGCTATCTTATCTCGTCGAATATATACCCGTGTTCCGCGAGGTATTCCGTAAGAGCGTGCAGGATCCCGGACGGCTCGTAGTAGCCGAAGCTCCTCGCGCTGCCCTCGGTCGAGAACGAGATGCGCTCAAGGTCCAGCGACGGATGGAAGAACAAGCTGAGGATCCGGCCGTTCCTGCGGTCGGACTCGAGCCTCGCGACGATGCCGCCGGAGTCGTATTCGTCGTATACGTAGTCGGCCGGGGTCGGGACCCACAGGCATACGCGGCCGCCGACGTCGTGGCGCTCGATGACGCCCTCCTTCTTGGACATGTAGTACTCGTACATTATGTCGAAATACTGCTCGGCGACGTCCTTTTCGAATTTCGTGGCGTCGTAGTGCGGGAACTCGAAGAAATGATACTCGTAGCCGAGGCTGTGACAGATCGCCGCGGCCTGATCGAAGACCGCGAACAGCTCGTCCTTTCCGCGGTTGCCGCGTCCGCCGAACTCGACTCCGTCGGCGGAGACGCTGCTCCCGCTCTGATGCGTCAGCCCGTGGAGACCGAGCCTGCCGCCGCGCAGCTGCATGTGATCGAGCGTGAACACGAAGTCCGCGTTATAGAAGCTGAAATCCTCCGCGACGTTGTTCACGATATCCTTTCCGGGATTTACGTAGAGCGGTATCCACGCGATGTAGAAAGCGCGGCTGTGGTCCGCGAGATAATCGGTCAGGACGCGCGTGCGCATGAGGTTGTAATGCGAAAACCGCCCGCTTATGCCCAGATCCGCGGTGATGTCCTCGAGCCTGATATACGCCGGCTTCGTCTCAGGATCGCTGTCGGCGGCCTGCATGTACGCTTCGGCCTCCGCTTTCCAGGGGTATTCTTCGAGGATGTAAAGATGCACGCTCTCGTCCTCCGGAACGAACTCGGCGCAGAGGCCGTTGAGAGCGGTGAGATCGACGAGGGACATGTACACGCCGCTGTCGTCCTCGTAGAGCGGCCACGCGAGATCTCCGAGCTCTTCGCTGTAATCCGCGAAGACGTAAGGTCTGTTCCCGACGCAGACGAGGTCCTTCTCGAGCCGCTCGCCGCCCATGTACAGCGCGTAGCTGCCGGAGACCGCGGCGTCTTCGAGCCTCGGAAGGCCTTCGTAGCGGTCCGGCTCCGGTT
>JAEEVI010000155.1 GCA_016287035.1 Bacillota bacterium | reverse complement strand
TAGCAACAAAGATGTGGTGCGGACATCTTTTGTTTTCGTTTATTATATTACATGAAACGATGTCCCCATTCTTGCCTTTGATAAATCTTTTATTGTCATATATTGATATTTTTTATGCCGTATATATTGATTGGGCCCTTTCTGTCCGTTAAAATCATATCGTAAACGTGACCTCGGCCGCGCTGCCTTTCGAAAAAGGAGACCTTTTCATGGAAGTAAGACATACGACGCTGGACGTGTATCCCATGGGGAAAAGCGAATGTCTGTATAAATATCACCTGAACACCGACTCGGTCCCGGACCTGCACGACCACGATTTTTACGAGCTCACCTTCATAGTCTCCGGCGCCTGCGACTTCTTCCTGGTGAACAGGACGCACTCGATCTCGGCCGGCGACCTCGTATTCATACGGCCCCAGGATCCGCACATGAAGATATACGATAAGGGCGTCTGCACCAGTATAAACCTGCCCTTCTCCTGCACGGCGATGAACGCCCTCATCGAGTTCATACACGACAGATCGATCGCGCAGAAGCTCTCGGAGCTCGAATACGTCCCGATAGTGCACCTTCCCAGGCACGAGCAGCTCGCTATGGAGCAGACGCTCGAAGGCATCAATATGATCCCTCCGAGCGAATACAGGCGGATCCGGATGAACCTCCGGATGCTGCTGCTGGAGTTGTTCCAGAAGTACTACTTCCCGATAATACTCGATGACTACGGCACCTCGGACGCCGCCAGAGGTCCGGAATGGCTCACCAACACCGTAAGGAAGATGTCGGATCCCGCGACCTTCTCCTGGAGCCTGGACGACTGGGCGGATGACTGCGGAAAGACAAAGGAGTACCTCTGCAGGAGCTTCCGCAGATACATGGGACAGACGCCGGGCAGATATCTTAATACGCTCCACCTGAGCTACGCGGCGAACCTGCTGAACCATACGAACAGAGCGATAATCGACATCGCCTTCGATTCGGGCTACGACAGCCTCAGCTATTTCTATCATCAGTTCAAGAAGGAATTCTCGGTATCGCCGCTGAAATACCGCGAGCAGTGCCAGGAGGATCCGTCGCTCCTCAGAGCGTAAAAAAAGAGCCGCCCCGCAAAGGGCGGCTCCTTTGTGTTCAGAAGCATCCCAGGAGCCTGAATATGAAGCTCCAAAGGAATATCGTAAACGAGCAGACGGCGTTCGTCATTATGACGATATCGCCCGCGAGCTCGTAATCTCCGCCTATCTGCTGAGTCATCGTGAACGCGCTGACGGAGCACGGCGTGGCGAACAGGCTTATGCACGTCGCGAAATCCACGCCTCTGAAGCCGGCCAGCCACGTTATCGTAAGGAATATCCCCGGTATGACGATCAGCCTTCCCAGGCACGCCGTCGCCAGGGCCTTTTTGTATTTGCTGAGGCTCCCGAAGCTGAAGAAGGCTCCGAGTATAACGAGCATCAGCGGCGTCGCGGCCGAGCCGATCATCGTGACGGTCCTTTCGACGACATTCGGAAGATGAAGATCGAAAGCCGCGAAGACCAGCCCCAGCATGCAAGCGTCGAACAGAGGATTCTTCGCGATCTTTTTGACGATCTCCGCCGGAGACGTCTTCCTTCCGTTGAATATCGAAAGCGTGATTATAGCGAGAACGTTGTATATCAGCACGACGGTCGTGATGACGATCGCTGCGGAGGACAGATCCGCTCCCGGCGCCAGCGCGGAAGCTATCGGAAGCCCGATTATAACGACGTTCGACCGGTAGAGCCCCTGGATCATTACGCCCTGTATATCCTTTTCCTTTACCGTTTTGAGGACGTACAGCACAGACAGGCCGTATACCGCGCCGATGCATATCATCGCGTGCGCGAACAGACCCGGGCGCAGCGCGGAGCTGAGATCCGACCCGTAGATGTTGGAAAACAGCGAGAACGGAAGAAACGCCGTGAACGCGAGCTTATTGAATTTCAGGACCTCTGACTCCCCCACCATTCCGAGCTGCCGTATGCCGTAGCCCAGAGCAAGACACAGGAAGATGGGAAGGACCGCCTCGAAGCATACCTTAAAGCTTTCCATGTTATAGATTTTACGACTGCGCGCGCGTCCTTGCAATCCCTGACCGCGAAGAAAAAAGGAGCGGCACTTTACGTGCCGCTCCATCCGCATATTTTGAAACGAGCGCTGCGGTACTACAGCTCTACATCTCTGTTGCAGTCCTTCGTGAGGAAATAGCTGTACTTCTCGTTTCCCATGCAATAGGCGCGCTGCGGTGCCCAGGGGCCCATCCAGATAAAGTCGTCCTTTTTCGTCATGTACCACTTGTCGCCGAGGTAATACGCGCCTACGCCCTCGAGATTGTACTGTCCGTGCTGCTGCACGTGCGTCTCGAAGAACGTGTGCGAACCGCCGGGTTCAAACGTCATTATGATCATCTGGAAATCCCTGCAGTATTCGGTCGGAAGAAGCATCTTCCTCTGAAGCTTGTCCATTACCGGCACCGGCGTGTACTCGACGTCTTTCGCGTTGCCGAATACGAGGCCGGGTTCGGGATAGCCCTCAAGGGGTCTGTATCTCTGCCTGTAGAGCAGGAGCACCAGCGTGTCGCTGCCGGTGTTGACCCACTCCATGCCCTTCGAAGGAGGCGCGTAGCAGTATCCGCCATCCGACGTTTCATACGATTCGCCGCAGCAGGTGAACCTGATGCTTCCTTCGAGAACGTAAGCGAAAGTCTCGATGCCGTCTTCCTTTCCCCACGCGCGCGACGTGCCCTTTCCGGGCGCGAACTCCACTCTGTAGAAGGCGAAGTTGGCTCCGAGATGCGGTGAGCACAGGATGCTGGACGCGGAAGCGTCCTCCATGCAGGGTATCTCGTTGGGGCAATGACAGCTCTTGGGGATGATGGTATACTCGTTAGGTCTTACCACGCATCTCGGCTCGAGGACTTCCCTTGGATCGCCTGAAAAGTACATTTTCTTTCTCCTTATTTCTTCGTCTCAGAATATGTGATGACCGCCACGTACTCGAGATCTTCGTCGCCGATGTTCTCAAGAGCGTGATAGTCGCCGTCGTTGCACATCATCATGTCTCCGGGGCCGACTTCGACGATCTCACCGTTGTCGTCAAGGCGTCCCTTGCCCTTAAGGAAGTAGTAGACCTCGAAGTCTCCGGTATGAGTGTGCTTTCCGATGGAGCAGCCGACGGGGATGACGCTGAGGCCCCACTGACGGCCTGTTCCGTGAAGATTGTCGGGCTCTACGACATGCAGGAAGTTGATGTCGCCCTTTCCGCCCTTGAGCTTGCTCTGGATCTCCCAGCGCAGTTCGTCTGCTTTCTTATGCATTGTTTACTCCTTTTTTTCAGCTAAAAGATATCCGTATCGAAGCAGCGCTTTTTAGAACGGTCCCCAATTCATCGCGGTAGCGATGGCGATGAGGATAGCGGCGGCTACGAGCCAGATGATGATGAGAGGCAGAGCCCATTTTACCCACTTCTTGAAGCTTACCATGCCCAGAGCCAGAGCCGCCATGTAGTAACCGGAAGCCGGCCAGAGGATGTTGGTGATGGAGTCGCCCATCTGATAAGCGAGGATAGCGATCTGCCTGTTCACGCCGACCATGTCGCCGAGGGGGATCATGATGGGGAGCGCGATAACAGCCTTGCCGGAGCCGGAAGCGAGAACGCCGTTGAAGAGCGTTACTACGATCAGCATGCCGATGCCTGCAGCCGTCGCGGGGAGCAGAGTTACGATCTTGGCGAGGTACATGATGATGGTATCCATTACGACCGCGTCCTGAAGAACGATAGCGATGCCGCGGGCGATACCGCAGATGAGAGCGCCGGTGAGCATCTCGCCCATTCCGGAAGCGAACGCGTAGCAGGTCTCGTTGATGCCGAAGCCTGCGACGAGGCCGATGACTACCGCCATGAAGATGAAGTAGCCGGACATCTCGTTGAAGCCCCAGGAATTGATGACGATGCCTACGATGAGGCCGATGAAGAGAAGGATGGCGACGATGCCCGCGGGCTTGACTCTGGGAGCCATCTCGACATCTCCGCTCTCAGCGAAGAGCTCCTTCTTCTCGATGTCGTCTTCGTATACGCAGGAGAGCTTCGGATCGGCGAGGATCTTCTTGGCGTAGACGGAGATGTATACAGCCGCGATAACGGTGAGCACGAGGCAGCAGATCATACG
>JAEEVI010000154.1 GCA_016287035.1 Bacillota bacterium | reverse complement strand
GGACGTTTCTCCGGACGAGCAGGCTCTGTTCGATTACGTCATGGCCGGATACCATTACGGCGCGTTCGGCGAGGAGCCCGCGAAGGCGATCGGCATCTGCGTAGGCGGTTGGTGCACGAGGGTGACCGGACGCGTATCCGCCGCGGCTCTGAGGTACAACACGGATCTCATAATCCGCGCGCTGCAGGACAACGACATATTCGCGCTCACCCATCCGGGCGACAAGATCGCCGTGGATATAGGCGAGATCGCGAAGGTCTGCGCCGCGAGGGGCACGCTCATGGAGATAAACGAGCGTCACAAAGCGCTCGACACAGATGGTATAATAAAGGCGGCGGAGGAAGACGTCAGCTTCATAATAGGAAGCGACGCCCACAGGCCTGCCGACGTGGGGCTGTTTTCGGACGCCCTCGCGAGGCTGTCCGCGGCCGGCATACCGCCGGAAAGGGTCGTCAATCTGTCAGCGGAGTAGGAGGCACACATGGATCTGATAATCATAACAGGACTGTCGGGCGCGGGGAAATCGCAGGCCGTCAACTGCCTGGAAGACCTCGGATATTACTGCGTCGACAACATGCCTCCCTCGCTCATGAACGAATTCCTCAAGCTGGCCTCAGGATCGGCCGACATCTCCAAGGTCGCCTTCGTGGCGGACATAAGGGGCGGCATCTTCTTCGACGATCTGCGCCAGAGCCTCGAAAGGCTCAGGGAAGAGGGCCAGGAGTTCAAGATAATGTTCCTGGAGGCGTCCGACAAGGCCCTCATCAGGCGATACAACGAGAGCCGCCGGCAGCATCCGCTGTACACGGGAGGCTCGCTCGAGGACGACATAAAGCGGGAGCGCGAGATGCTCAGCGAGATCCGCAAGATGGCGTCCATCATCATCGATACATCGAACATAAAGACTGCCGACCTGAACGCGGAGATAGCCGGAAGGCTTTCGGGCGACAGGCAGGAGAGCTTCATAATAACAGTCGAATCGTTCGGCTTCAAATACGGCGTGCTCGCGGAGGCCGACTGGATACTCGACGCGAGGTTCCTGCCGAATCCGTTCTACGTCGACAGCCTCAAAAAACTTACGGGAAACAACAAGAAGGTCCGCGAGTACGTCATGCGCTCGTACGAGCCGAAGGATTTCGTGGCAAGGATCACCGGGCTCATCCGGGATATCATCCCCAGCTACGTGCGCGAGGGCAAATATCACATGGTCATAGGCGTCGGCTGCACCGGCGGCCAGCACCGCAGCGTGGTCATCGCCAACGAGATCGCGGAGACCTTCAGGAATATGGGCAAGCACGTGGTGCTGCTCCACAGAGATCTTAGATAATGTCGTTCTCTTCGGATATAAAGCTCGAGATCAGCAAGATGATCCCGGAAAAAAAGTGCTGTCAGCTTGCGGAGATCGCGGGCTTTCTTCGCTTTGCGGGAAGCATAACGCTCTCCTCGGGACGGATGGGGGTAAAGGTCAGCACCGACAACCCTGCCGTCGCGAGGACTTTTATCGTGCTCGTAAGGGATTACTTCGGCGCGAAGAGCGCTCTCAGCCTCGGCGAGGCGAGGGCCGTCACCCGCAGCAGGGTCTATGAGCTCAATATCACTCCGGACATGAACGCGGAGCAGATACTCCGCGAGGTCGGCATCCTCGGCGTCCGCGAGGGAAGCAACTATATAACCGACGGGATAAGTCAGGACGTCGTGCGCAGGAGATGCTGCAAGAAGGCGGCGCTGCGCGGGATATTCATGGCCAGCGGCTCCGTCTCGGATCCGGCGAAGAGCTATCACATGGAGATCGTCTGCGCGAGCGAATACATGGCGCAGGACGTGAGAAAGCTCGTGAACAGCTTCGGGCTGCGCGCGCGGACCGCGCCCCGCAAGGACAAATATATCGTATATCTGAAGGACGGAGAGCAGATACTGGATTTTCTGAGCATACTCGGCTGCAGCAGCCAGCTCTTCCGCTTTCAGGACGTGCGCATAATCAAGGAAAACAAGAACAGGGCCAACAGGATAAACAACTGCGAATCCGCGAACCTCGACAAGACGGTGAACGCGGCGCAGCGCCAGCTCGATGACATACGCGTCATAAGCGGCGCCGCCGGGCTCGACGTCCTTCCGGACAAGCTGCGCGAGACGGCGCTCCTCAGGCTGGAGAACCCGGAGCTCTCGCTCTCGGAGCTCGCGGAGCTGTTCGATCCCCCATTGAAGAAATCCGGCCTCAACCACAGGTTCGCAAAGATCTCGGAAGCGGCCGACAGATACAGGAGCAGGAGAAGATGACGGCAGGCGGGAGAAGAAACACAGGGCCTTTGATGGTGTTCTTCGCCGGGATGTGCTTCAGCATTGGCGGGATACTGATGAAGATAATCCCGTGGAACGGTTTCGCCGTCAACGGGGCGAGATCGTTCATCGCGGCGGTCATAATAGGCGTTTATTTGCGGTTCGTCCTGAGGCATAAGCTGAGATTCAACAGATCCGTCGCGGTCGGTATGCTGGCCATGGCTTTCACGAACGTGCTGTTCTCGTGCGCCACTAAGCTGACGACAGCGGGCAACGCGATCGTCCTGCAGTTCACCGCCCCGATCTTCATAATGATCATAGAGGCGGCCGCGTACGGAAAGAAGCCCGGGAAGTTCGACCTTACTGTCTGCGCGATCGTGTTCGCTGGGATAATACTGTTCTTTATAGACGGGCTCTCGTCCGGAAACATGCTCGGCAACGCGCTTGCGGTATGCTCCGGCTTCACTTACGCGTTCGTGATGATGATGAACGAGATGAAGGACGGCGACAGCTGGTCCTCGACGTTCCTCGGCCATTCCCTCGGAGCTCTCATAGGTCTTCCGTTCTTCCTGACGACGGACTTTTCGACGTCGACGGCTTCGACCTGGGCCGCGGCGCTGGCTCTGGGCGCCGTGCAGATGGGGACCGCGTACATACTGCTGAATTACGGGCTGCAGACCACGCCGCCGATAACGGCGATACTGATAACCGGGATAGAGCCGGTGCTCAACCCGATCTGGGTCGCGCTGTTCTATCACGAGATGCTAACGCCGCTGTCGATGGCCGGAGCCGTCATAGTGCTTATCACCGTAATGTATTACAACTATCGGAAAGTGAGGATATGAATATGGGAAGAAAGATCGAAGAGGCTGAGAAGGCCGTCCGCAAAAAGCCCTCGAAGCTCGGGAAGAAGCTGGCGTTTTCCGTTACCGCCGGATGCATCGGCATAATGCTCGCGGCGCTCGTAAAGGCGAGGGAGCTCGACAGCGCCGGACAGGAGCGGGAAGCGGAGCCCGAAGATACCGCGGAATAACAAAAAGCCCCCGAAGGGGGCTTTCGCTTTTTCCGTACTTTTGCGCAGGACTAATCGTCGTGCGGCTCGATGCCGTTTTCCTCCGCGAACGCCTTGAGCGCCGCAAACGTCTCCGCGCTGAGGTCGTGCTCGATCTTGCAGGCGTCTTCGTGGGCGAAGCTGTCCTCCACGCCCATATACTTGAGCAGGCCGCATATGAGGGTATGCCTTTCGTACATGCTCTCCGCGATCTCCTCGCCTTTTTTGGTGAGGTAGATCTCGCCGCTCTTTTCCATCGTTATGTAGCCGTTCTCCTTGAGGTTCTTTACCGCGTAGGAGACGCTGGGCTTTGTGACGCCCAGCTCGGCCGCTATATCTACGGAGCGGACGTGACCTCTCTTCATCCTGAGCATCAGCATCGTTTCGAGATAATTCTCCGAAGATTCGTAGATATTCATCTTGCACCTCGCATTCCTGAATGTTCAATCAATGTTAACATCTATCGACCTTTTTTGCAAGGACAACAGCCTGCCGCCCGGGCGGTCGATTTCGCTTTGATTTCTTTCGGTTTTGATGTATTCTATATAGGAATCGCGAAGAGAAAGGAGCCCCATGAAGGCACTCGAGGAACGCATACTTTCCGAAGGCAGGGCCATCGGAGACGATATACTGAAGGTCGACGGTTTTATCAATCACAGGCTCGACGTAAAGCTCATCGACGAGATGGGAGAGGAGGCCGCGCGACTTTTCGAAGGCAGCGGAGCGAACAAGATACTTACGGCGGAGTCGAGCGGCATATCGATCGCCTGCAGCGCCGCGAGGGCGATGGGGTATCTTCCGGTCGTGTTCGCGAAGAAGGCAACTCCGAGCACCATGACGGACGATTTCTACGCCGCCAAGGCGATGTCGTTCACGAAGGGCACGATATCGATGCTTCGCGTCTCGGCGGAATTCCTGGGACCGGAGGACAGGGTCCTGATAGTCGACGATTTCCTCGCGAGGGGAGGCGCCGCGATGGCGCTCATCGACATAGTGGAACAGGCCGGCGGCAGGGTCGTCGGAGTGTGCGCCGCCATAGAGAAGTCGTATCAGGGCGGCGCGGATCTTATAAGGAGCAGGGGCATCCCCGTAAGGTCGCTCGCCGTAGTCAAAAAGATACAGGACGGGAAGGTCTTTTTCTGACCGGCCCATTCATGCGCCCGTAGCTCAGCTGGATAGAGCATCGGATTCCGATTCCGAAGGCCATGCGTTCGAATCGCACCGGGCGTACCAGAATAAGCGTCTGCAGGTTTTCTGCAGGCGCTTTTGCTTTGTTTTCAATGGATGTCGGGACCTGAGATAACAAAAATTTGCATTTTTCAAGCTTTTGCGCTATAATAGCGCACATGTGTTACTATTTGCGGAAAGCAAAGCGCGTCGCGGCGGTATCCATGCTCGCGGTCATTATGGCCGCAGGCAGCTTCGCCGCTCAGATCGTTTCAGCCCCGAAGCGGGAGCCCGCGCGGATCGCGGGGCATACTGCCATGACTGCCGTGCGGCAGGAATACGAGGCGGATCCGTCAGATCCGGGCGCGCTGACATACAGGCGGCAGGTCTCCGTCAGGAGATCGGCGGCAGCCTTCTCCGCCAAGGGAGCGGAGCTCGTAAATCCAAAGGAAGCGATGCTCGAGGAGGTGCGCTCAGATCTGGAAGAGATGTCCGAAGGATCGCTCGGGGAAGAGCGGGGCGCGCAGGACGGCGCGCGAAAGGACAGCATCGAGGAGGTCGTAAGGCGGGAAGCGCTTCTCGCGGCGAATCCTCCGATGAGCGCCGAGGAGGCGTCGCTCGTGATCTCTGCCGCTGAGAGATGGCTCGGAACACCGTATCTCGCGGGAGGCACAGGTCCCGACGGCTTCGACTGCTCCGGGTTCGTTCTCCGCGTTCTGCAGAGCTGCGGATACGACGTATGGCAGCGGACGTGCATCGATCAGTACCTTATGTGCGTTCCGATATCCGAAGAGGAGGCCTGCCCCGGGGATCTCGTATTCTTCGACGGCACCGTCGCAAACGGCTACGAGATAACCCACGTCGGGCTGTACGCCGGCGGCGGAAGGATGATACACGCCGGTTCCGCCGGCATAGTCAACGTGGATCTTGGTATCGACTACTGGCAGAGCCACATGTACGGATACGGACGTCTGATACGCCGGACGCCTTAGATCAAAATTTGACAGCGTTTTAAAAGGGCGGCATTTCTGCCGCCCTTTTCGTCTTCAGAACTTCCAGAGATTGATCCCGATCGACGGGTCCTTTTTTCTGTCTATCTGTCCGTCTATCAGCCTTACGACGATCTCGCTCGTCACGCTTATCACGGCTCTGTTGAGGTGTCCCCCGAAGGCTCTTCCGCCCTCGCCGCCGAGATTGATGTGGAGATGGCTGTAGAACTGTCCGTCCATCGTGTCGATGGTTCCTATCAGGGACGTTATCTCGTAGTCCTCCTTGAATTCGTTCGCGTTGTACTTCTGCGTTTTGGGGCTGAAGACTCCCACGGTCGCGTCGTTCGTCGCGCCGATGCCCTGGACGCTCGCGAGCTTTATCCCTTCCTTCTCCGCGAATTCCTTTAGCGAAGCGCAGATCTCGTCGCCGATGTTGAGGCGCACGAGGTAAGTGTCGTTGAATCTTTTGTACTCCATGGCTTCCTCCTTGCCTGAAAATGCCTTTTGATTATTATAACACGCACAGCCCAGCGTATGGTATAATACATCTCAAGTTATGAAGAAAGCGTCGTCCGTTCCAAGAATAATGAAGATGCTCCTCAGGGGCATAGCGGAGCTGCAAGATCCGTATTATCAGAACGTCCCGGCAGAGCTGGCGTTCTTTCTTTTCATGTCGTTTCTTCCCATGATGATGATCATATTCCAGCTCGTGGGGATATTCTCGCTCACCGCGGAGTCTCTCAGGGCGTGGGCCGGCCTTGTCGCGCAGGATTCCCAGCTCGGATACGTCAACGCCATCCTTTCGTACGAGCCGTCCAGGACCTTCAGCGTCTTTCTCGTCGTCATCGCCCTCTGGTTCGCGTCAAAGGCGCAGTTCGCGCTCGCGAGAGTGTCGGACTATGTTTTTACGGGCGAGGCTGAGAGCTACATACGCGTCAGGATCCGTTCGACCGTCGCGACGCTCATAATACTGGCGAGCATCGCGCTCGCGCTCGCCGTGCTCGTGTACTCGCCGGCGTTCATGCGGCTCTTGTTCGGGCAGAGCCGCGAGCTCGAGATGATCGAGTCGCTGCTGTTCAGGATGAGATGGCCGCTCGGCTTCATCGTTTTGGTCGTCATACTTTCGTATTTTTACTACTGGATGCCTTCGAAGATGCTGCCCTACAGGACTTTCATACCGGGAAGCGTATTCGCGGCGGTAGGCATCGTGGCGGTCAGCTTCGTTTACAATCTTTTCGCGCGCAAGAGCATCCTGGCGAACCTCATCTACGGGTCGCTCTCGCATATCGTGGTGATGCTCGTCTGGTTCTGGCTGGTGGCCTGGGTACTTTGCCTGGGCATCCTGATCAACAAGCTGTGGCTCGACACGAAGCAGGACGCGAGATAGGGCGGAAAAAACATATTACATATTATCTTAGAGAGAATCAAACCATGGATGACAAAAGCTTTTTCACGAAGGAAACAACGGTAACGCTCAGCCAGTGCGGCGAGGACGGATGCATGAGGATATCGGCGGCGCTCGATCACTTCATGGATATCGCGTCGCAGCATTCGGAAAGCTACGGCCTCGGAGCAGACGAGCTCATAGGGCGCGGGCTCTTCTGGCTGACGCTGCATACGAAAGCGGTCTTTCGCAGAAGACCCCGGTCCGGAGAGACGATCAGGATAACGACCTGGCCGACACAGCCCTCCGGCCGTCACTGCATGCGCTATTATACTATCGAAGCCGGCGGGGAGCTCCTCGTCGAGGGAAAGACGCGCTGGGCGCTCATGGATACCGGCACCGGAAGGCTCCGCAAGGTCGAGGAAGGATACCCCGAGGGCATAGAATGGCGCGCGGACACGGTCTGCGGCGGGGATTTCCGGGACATCGGCAGGCATTTCGAGGACGCGGAGCCTTTGAAGGACTTCGTCGTCCTGTCGGGCGATATCGATATCGGCCACCATATGAACAACGTCGCGTACGCGCGCTCGCTCTTCAACTGCTTTTCGTCCGTGGAGCTGAAGGAGATGAACGTCTCTCAGATCGAACTCAGCTACAGGTCCTCGTGCTACGAGGGCGAGACTCTGCGCTGGCGCTGCAGAAAGGCTGACGGAGGCCTTGAGATGGCGGCTCTCAAGGACGACGGTTCCGCTGCGGTGCTTGCGTTTATCGGATAGAGGTGCGCTGTCCGAAACGCGAAATTGCGGTAGATAATAATTATTGACGAATTGTTACAGAAATATTACAATACAAAACAAGAACTCTGAATAAGTTCTTGTAAGGTGCGTTAAAAATTTAAGATTATCAGG